>JANOQB010000001.1:0-7052 GCA_031422215.1 Cytophagales bacterium
AAATTCTGACTTCTAAATTCTTTTAAAGAAAAACAAACCTAAACACATAATAAAAATGGCAAAGATCAATTTTGGAGGAACAATGGAAGAAGTAGTGACGCGCGAGGAATTTCCGATGGAAAAAGCATTGGATGTTTTGAAAAAAGAAACCATCGCGATTATTGGATACGGTGTGCAAGGCCCGGCACAAGCGTTGAACTTGCGCGACAATGGATTCAATGTAATTGTTGGCCAGCGCAAAGGTTCTAAGACGTGGGACAAAGCGGTAGAACATGGTTGGATCCCTGGCGAAACTTTGTTTGACATTGAAGAAGCAGCCAAGCGAGGAACGGTTTTGGAATTCCTGCTTTCCGATGCAGGGCAGATAGCATTATGGCCCACCATCAAACCTTACTTAACAAAAGGCAAGACCTTGTATTTTTCTCACGGCTTTGGAATCACGTTCAAAGAACAAACCGGGATAATTCCTCCTGCCGATATTGATGTCGTGCTTGCCGCTCCAAAAGGATCAGGCACCTCGGTGAGAAGATTATTCTTGCAAGGTAAAGGCATCAACTCCAGCTATGCTGTGTTTCAAGATGCTTCTGGCAAAGCAACTGAAAAAGCAATTGCTCTCGGCATTGGTGTTGGTTCGGGCTACTTGTTTCAAACCGATTTCAAAAAAGAAGTTTACTCTGATTTGACTGGCGAACGCGGAACGTTGATGGGTGCCATTGCAGGAATTTTTGAAGCGCAATATGAAGTGTTGAGATCAAAAGGACATACACCTTCGGAAGCCTTCAACGAAACGGTGGAAGAGCTTACACAAAGTTTGATGCCACTCGTTGCCGAAAACGGAATGGACTGGATGTATGCCAACTGCTCGACCACAGCACAACGTGGTGCCTTGGATTGGAAAAAGAGATTCAAAGCAGCCACACTTCCGGTGTTCAAAGAATTGTATGAAAGCGTGGCGAGTGGTGCCGAAGCAAAACGCACCATTGATACATGCAGCAAACCCGACTATCGCGAAAAACTTGCGGAAGAATTAAAAGAAGTTCGCGAAAGTGAATTGTGGCAGGCCGGTGCAGCCGTGCGCGCCTTGAGGCCGGAGAAAGATAAAGTGGAAGCGAGCATGATAAACTAAAAAGTAGGCAGTTGGCAGTAAGCAGTTGGCAGGATTTATTTCGACCGCCAACTGCAGCCTGCCTACTGCTCACTTTTCTACGAGATGACTCAGACAATCAACCAAACATTTCCCGAAGCATATAGTCGCATTGATGAAGCTACAAAACAATCCGGTTTCACCATGGCTTCTGATGTGCTTACATGTTCTTTGCTTAGAACGTTGGCAACTTCAAAACCTGCCGGAAAGTTTCTTGAACTCGGAACTGGAACAGGTTTGTCCGCTTCGTGGATATTGGATGGGATGGATGAAAATTCCACACTCACTTCAATTGACAATGATCCAAAGTTTCTTGAAATCGCACAATCGTTTTTGGGGAATGACAAGCGGTTAAAACTTGTTTGCATCGATAGCGGTGAGTGGGTTGAAAAGAACAGCAACCAAAAATACGACTACATCTTTGCCGACACTTGGCATGGCAAATATCTTCTGCTGGAGGAAGTATTGTCCATGCTGAACAAAGGTGGCCTTTATATTATTGATGATATGTTGCCTCAACCGAATTGGCCCGATGGCCATGCCGAAAAGGCCATTGACCTTGTCACTATTTTAGAGCAGCGAAATGACCTGTCGCTAGCAAAGCAAGTTTGGTCAACAGGAATAATTATGGCAGTTAAAAGATAAGAATAGTAGGCAGTATGCACTCGTATGCTCGCTGCTTACTGCACTCTGCCTACTGCCTACTTTTTAAAATATGGTTGAAACAATAAAACAAAAACTCGACATCAACGCAGCCTATGAAGTGTTGAAGCCCGTGGTATTAAAAACACCGCTCCAATTTCATCGCAAGCTGTCGGAGCAATTTGGGTGCGAAGTGTATTTGAAGCGCGAGGACTTGCAGGTTGTGCGGTCTTATAAAATCCGTGGCGCGTACAACTTAATTCAAAGCCTCAACGAAGAGCAAAGAAAACGTGGTGTAGTGTGCGCGAGTGCAGGCAACCATGCACAGGGTGTTGCCTTTTCATGCAAGCTCCTCGACATAAAAGGTGTTATTTACATGCCTGCCATCACCCCCAAGCAAAAAATCAATCAAGTAAAAATGTTTGGCGGCAACAACATTGAAATTGTATTGATTGGCGACACGTTCGATGATTGTCAAACCCATGCGCTGGAATATTCAACGCGGAACAATAATGTGTTTATTCCTCCTTTCGATCATTTAAAAGTAATGGAAGGCCAGGGAACCGTGGGAAAAGAAATCTTGGAGGATCAGTCAAACATCGATTATGTTTTTGTGCCCATCGGTGGAGGTGGATTGTGCGCAGGGCTAGGAAGTTATTTCCAAACCTATTCGCCACAAACAAAAATTATTGGAGTTGAGCCTTCCGGTGCACCTTCCATGAAAGAAGCATTGAAGGCGGGCAAGCCGGTGGTGTTGGAAACGATTCAAAAATTTGTGGATGGTGCATCTGTAAAAAGAGTGGGCGACCTTACCTTTTCAATCTGTAAAGAAGTGTTAGCCGATATGCTGCTTGTGCCCGAGGGCAAAGTAAGTTCGACCATCCTTCAGTTATATACCGAAGATGCCATTGTTGCCGAGCCCGCAGGTGCACTTTCCATCGCTGCATTAGATCAGTATGCAAATCAGATCAAAGGAAAAAAAGTAGTCTGTATTTTAAGCGGTGGCAACAACGACATCGATCGCATGCAGGAGATCAAAGAGAGATCACTGCTGTATGAAGGGCTCAAACATTATTTTATCGTTCGCTTTGCGCAGCGGCCCGGTGCGCTCAAGGAATTTGTCAATCACATCCTCGGCCCCTCAGATGATATTGTGCGCTTTGAGTTTATCCAAAAGCACAACAAAGAAACGGGCCCGGCCTTGATCGGTATTGAAGTAAAATCAAAGGAAGATTTTAATTTGCTCATCGCGCGGATGGACAGCCACAAACTCAATTATACACTTATAAATCAAAACGAGAATTTGTTTGAGTATTTGGTGTAGGGTTACTTACATTTTGTGAGGATGGTTTCTTTTACGTGCTCCCAAGAAACATGGTAAGGCTCAATACCTCTAATATCCACATCGTTATCAGCGTCTTTAAAATAGGTTATGCTTTTCCATAAAAAGAAAAATTGAGATGTATCATATTTTTGACTAAACCATTCAAGCATTTGTTTCCAATCATATAATTGGAGCAGTGCGTAGATGTCAAAGAAATCTTTTTTCTTTCCCCGCCCACAGATGGTATGCATTTTCATAGCGGCTATGTCTGCCAGGGAATAAAATTTTACTCCTCTTTCTTCTAAAAATGGGTTTATCAAGGGAAAGGGCTCATGAACGAAATCGCACTTGACTTTATTAAGATAGCAAAAAAGCATCCGCTCACTCTGGCTCATTGGCTCATAGTGCCATGCCGAACTGCTTGCTAAAATACTTTCAATTTCTTTCGGCAAAAAAGAAAAAGGAGAAAACAAATCGAGGTCAATTGATTTGCGATGGCCAATTTGCAAGGACAGAGAAGTTCCGCCAGCAAGTCCAAAGTTTTTTTTTACAAACGGAAGTTTGAAAATATCCTCAAGCAATAAAAACGTGGAAGGATCAACGGTAGAATGATGAAGCATGCAATTCGTTTTCGGGTATTTCAAAATACCAACTACAAAAGTGACGGGTTTTAGGATCTAATTCTTTTGATTCCTTCAAGGCGGCTCTGATTTCTCCTTTCGAATAGAGCGCCAATACTGTTTCAAAGTCTTCCATTTTTCCTCGGGTCATCACCCGCTCAATTACGTATCGCTTGTTCTTTTGAAGGTCAATGTCTTCCACTTGCGCATCCCAAAATAAAAATTGGCTGAAAGGAAATGTTGCGGTCATGTATAGATAACTTTATAATTCATCTAAAATTTCTTCATTAGTCGGCTCAACATCAATAGTCTTTACTTTCTTCACAAATGCTAAACTCTTCATTAATTCTAAGAACACTGCGTATTTCTTATCAGATACTTGCACTTTGATCTCTTTCATAAGATCGCCATTTTGTAAAACAAAGATAAGTACAATTCTTTTGAGACTTTAAATTATCTAACTAAATGAGATGTTTCGATAATGTGGCAAAGTAGGACTAACCAAATACAGTTAAAACCCCAGAACAATCGAATGAGTTTTACTGGGCCTCTATTTATTGATTCATTTTTCTTTTATTTGAACACAAAATCATATCTTAGCCAATAAACTTTTCAAAATGGCACAAGGCTTACTCATTGATATGGACGGGGTGATTTATAGTGGCGATGCCATGATACCCGGTGCTGATAAATTTATCGCTAAACTATTAGCTGAAAAAATATCGTTTATGTTCATGACCAATAATAGCCAACGAACCAGAGTTGATGCTGTGAGGAAGCTAGAGAAGTTGGGGATTAAGGTCAGCGAAGAGCATGTATATACCAGTGCCATGGCCACCGGTAAATTTTTGTCCAGCCAGATTCCAAACGGCACAGCGTATGTGCTTGGCGAGGGTGGATTGCTATCGAGCTTACATGAAAATGGAATCTCGTTGGTAAACACGGATCCTGATTTTGTGGTGCTCGGTGAAGGAAGAAATTTTACTTTGGAAATGGTGCAACGTGCTGTGGACATGATTTTGGCAGGAGCAAAATTCGTGATCACCAACCGCGACCCATCGCCCAAGAAAAAAGGCTGGGACAACCTCGGCATTGCTGCCACCAGCGCGATGATTGAAGAAGCCACTGGTGTTCGCGCTTTTGTAGTAGGCAAGCCAAGCCCAGTGATGATGCGGTCTGCACGCAAAGCATTGGGCCTTGAAACTGCCGAGACCACCATCATTGGCGACACCATGGATACCGATATTAGAGGCGGTGTGCAGATGGGTTATAAAACCATTTTGGTTTTGAGCGGTGTAACCAAACGCGAGAACCTCGCACGCTATGCGTTTAAGCCAGACCTTGTGGTGGAGTCGGTCAATGATATTAAGTTTCCACTTTTGTGGTGGTAATTCAAAATTGTAAATTCTAAAAATTCATTAAACCAAATTCTATTATTATGAAACGCACAGCATCAGCACACTGGGAAGGAGATTTAAAAACAGGTAAAGGAAATCTTTCCACACAAAGTACAGTACTCAACAAAAGTCAGTACTCATTTAACACGCGCTTCGAGCAAGGCATTGGCACCAACCCTGAAGAATTATTGGCAGCTTCTCATGCCGGTTGTTTCACTATGGCCGTGGGTGCAGCATTGGGGCAAGCGGGGTTTCCTGCAAAGTCGCTGGATACGGTGGCAACCCTCACGCTAGAAGGACTTGATATAACGGGTATCCATTTGTCCATCAAAGGAAGTGTTCCCAACATTACCGCTGCTCAATTTTCTGAAATCACAAAAGGGGCAGAAAAAAAATGCATCATTTCAAAAGCGTTGAGCATACCCATCACATCCGAAAACGCATTGGTGTAATCGCAAAAAATAATTTCTTTTGCGTAGCACTGCCGCTAACGTTTGTAAGCGATTGATAAAATAATTTTCGGTAAATGGAAAATTGACAAAGTAAAAGTTAGCATCTTCGTATCGAAAAACGAATACTGGAAAACGCCCTGTTGTACACGTAAATTCTACGTCACTACAACGGGGCGATTTCATTTTAAGGAGCATAGGACAAACTAACGATTGTTGTGAGCAAGCAAAAACCAAAAACTATTTTTGAAAAAATCTGGTACAACCACGTGGTGAAACAGGCAGAAGGTTATCCCGATGCGTTGTTTATCGACAGGCATTTTATTCATGAAGTCACCAGCCCGCAGGCATTTGATGGATTAAAAAAAAGAAACCTAAAAGTTTTCAACACTTCGCGCACTACTGCCACGGCCGATCACAACGTGCCCACCAAAGACCAACATGTTCCCATCAAAGAAGCATTGAGCCGTCATCAGGTGGAAACGCTGAGAAAAAATTGTGCAGAGTTTGGAATAGAGCTCTACGATCTCGGCCATCCTTTTCAGGGAATCGTGCACATCATCGGGCCGGAGCTTGGATTGACATTGCCAGGAATGACCATTGTGTGTGGCGACAGTCACACCTCAACGCACGGTGCATTTGGCAACATTGCCTTTGGTATTGGCACCAGCGAAGTGGAGCAGGTGTTGGCCACACAGTGCGTCTTGCAATACAAGCCCAAGACAATGAAAATTGAAGTCAATGGAAAGTTGGGCAAGGGCGTGGTAAGCAAGGATATTATTTTGTACATCATTTCAAAAATTTCTTCCAGTGGTGCCACTGGTTTTTTTGTGGAATATGCAGGAGAAGTCATCCGCAATCTTTCGATGGAAGCACGCATGACCATCTGTAACATGAGCATTGAAATGGGTGCACGTGGTGGATTGATTGCCCCTGACGAGACAACATTCAATTACATAAAAAATTATTCTCCCTTCGGAGGACAAGGGGTTGCAAGAAAATTTGCCCCGCAAGGTGATGCTTTTGATAAAGCTGTAAGCGAGTGGAGGAAGCTGGCAACCGATGAAGGCGCATCGTACGATTCAGTTTTAAAATTTGATGCCGAAGATATTGCCCCGATGATCACCTACGGCACCAATCCCGGCATGGGCATGAAAGTGACTGATCGCATTCCTACGGTTGCAGAATTAAAAGACCTGTCTGAAAAATCTTCTTTTACAAAATCGCTGGAGTACATGGGGCTGGAACCCGGCTCAAAACTTTTAGGCAAAGCAGTGGATTATGTTTTCATAGGCAGTTGCACCAACGCGCGCATCGAAGATTTGCGTTTAGTGGCTTCGTTGGTGAACGGAAAAACCAAAGCACCGAATGTGGAAGTGTGGGTGATACCCGGATCAAAACAAGTAGAACAACAGGCCATCAAAGAAGGATTGAATAAAATTTTTGAAGCGGCAGGCTTTGAGTTAAGGAGCCCCG
>JANOQB010000002.1:0-9659 GCA_031422215.1 Cytophagales bacterium
AAACCTACTGATACTCGATGAGCCCACCAACCACCTCGACATAAAAACAAAAGACATCCTTAAAGATGCGCTGCTGGCGTTTGATGGCACGTTGATCTTGGTTTCGCACGACCGCGATTTTTTGGATGGCCTGGCCAAAAAAGTTTTTGAATTTGGCAATAAACGCATTCGCGAACACTTTGAAGACATCAATGGCTTTTTGCGGAACAAGAAAATTGAAAATTTGAAAGAGATTGAAAGGAGTGTGGCGAAGTAGGCATCGGACAAATTGGGCAATGTACCATTGGCAAAAATGAGTAGCCATTTTGGTGTACAGAAGTTCGTGTTTGGGATTGAACACCTGTAGGAAGTGGGCTTCCTGCCCGATGGCTTGGCAGGCGTGTAGCCCAAAGTATTAGATTGCAAAACTTACACTCATTTTGCCAATTGCTTTTAATATTGGAAATCTAAAACCCATAAAATCATGCTACGATCATTTCTCCTCATCGCCTTCTTCTCCATCCTTGTGTCTTTTGCTCCCACCACAAAAAAGGGAAAATGGACAAGCCTCTTCAATGGAAAAAACTTACAAGGCTGGACGATGAAAATTACAGGTTATCCACTCGGTGAAAATTATGGTAACACATTTCGTGTGGAGAACGGAATACTGGGTGTGCGCTACGACCAGTACAAAAGTTTTGACAATACATTCGGTGCGCTTTATTACAACCAAGAATTTTCAAACTATCGCTTAAAAGTTGAATATCGTTTTGTGGGAGAGACCGCACCCGGTGCACCCTCCTGGGGCTTTCGCGATAGCGGTGTTCAATATCATTGCCAGGCTCCCACTTCGTTGGGACTGAAACAAAATTTTCCGGTGTGCTTGGAATATAATTTGCATGGTGGCAATGGCAAAGACGAAAGACCGGTGGGAGAGATTTGTGCAAACGGAACCTTGGTGGATATCAATGGAAAGAAAAACGAAGCATTCTGCAACGCGGCCACGGTGAAGCGCACCTTCCATGGCGATCAGTGGGTGACACTTGAAATTGAAGTGCGCGGCAATAAAATAAAACACTTTGTGAACGGTGAAGAAATATTGCACTTCGAAAACCCACGCTACAATCCTGAACATGAACTTGGTAAGACTTTTATCAAAGGCAACAATTCTGCAATTAGATCGGGTTACATTTCTTTGCAATCCAACAGTCACCCGATTGATTTCAGGAAGATCGAGATATTAGAGTATTAAGGAAAAAAAATAGTTATTTCTTAGTTGGAAACTGACAGGTTAAAAAAGATGGATGTGCAAAATCTTTGTTGGTGCCGCCTCAAACTGACAAGTTCTTTCGTTTGTATAACATCAGCTTTTAAATACCTTCAATAAAACTTCATAACACGCGACCAATAAATTCAAACAAATGAAAATCAAAGCTATTATAACAGGAGCAACAGGTATGGTTGGGGAAGGAGTATTGCACGAATGCCTGCAACATGCTGACGTGGAGCAAGTGTTGGTGATAAATCGGAAACCCTGTGGTGTAAGTCATCCAAAACTAAAAGAAATTATCCATAGCGATTTTTTCAACATCGCACCAATCCTTTCGCAACTCAGTGATTACAACGCGTGCTTCTTTTGCCTCGGTGTTTCTTCCGTTGGGCTAAAGGAAGATGCGTACCGAAAACTTACGTACGACCTCACGTTGCATGTGGCAACCAGCCTTTCGCAGATCAATCCTGTGATGACATTCTGTTATGTTTCAGGTACTGGTACCGATAGCACGGAGAAAGGAAAGATGATGTGGGCTCGCGTAAAAGGAAAAACAGAAAATGACCTGATGAAGTTGCCCTTCAAAAAAGTTTATTGTTTTCGGCCCGGCTACATTCACCCAACACGTGGATTAAAAAACACATTGAAGATGTACGCTTTTCTAAGTTGGTCCTACCCCATCCTTCGCAGGTTGTTTCCATCGCAGGTGAGCACCCTACAAGAAGTTGGTATGGCCATGATCCATTGCGCCCAAAAAGATTTTAGGAAATCGGTGCTGGAGGTAAAGGATATTGTTGTGATTGCAAAGGAAAGAAGTTAGATGTGAACAGGGGTTGTTTTTGAGTTTGTCCCGATAGCTATCGGGATTGAGTTTGAAATTAGAAGTCAGAATTAAGGAGTTAGGTGCTTACTGCCTACTGCTTACTGCCTACTGCTTACTGCCTACTTTTTTATAATGCTTATATGAAAAATAATTTTGACGCAATCGTGCTCGGTGTTGGCTCCATGGGCTCAGCCACCTGCTATCAGTTGGCCAGCCGTGGTTATCGCGTATTGGGGTTGGAGCAATTTGAAATTCCGCATGAACTTGGTTCGCATGCCGGGCAGAGCCGCATCATCCGCAAAGCCTATTTTGAACATCCCGATTATGTGCCCTTACTGGAGCGTGCCTATGAAAACTGGAAGCAATTGGAGGCGGGCACAGGCTCGCAAGTTTATTTTAAGACAGGGCTTTTTTATGCAGGCAAGTCTGATCAGGTGTTGATCAAAGGAGTTCGCGAGTCGGCAGAGAAATACAAATTAAAAGTAGAATCGCTTTCTGCGAATGAAGTGGCAAGCCGGTTCCCTCAATTTCAGATACCAAAAAATTATGAAGTGCTGTTCGAGCCCGATGCAGGATTTCTCACACCCGAAAAGGCCATCTCGCTTTATGTTGAGCAAGCCATACGGGTTGGAGCTGACGTCCACACGAATGAAAAAGTAATATCCTGGGAGAAAAGAGGTGATACCATTTCTGTAACAACTGAAAGAAATAAGTATGACTGCAAAAAATTGATCATTACAGCCGGACCGTGGGCGGGAAAGATGATCCCTGGATTTTCATCCCAGCTAAAAGTAACGCAGCAACTTATTGCATGGGTAAATCCGAAAGTGTGGAAGCCTTTTGAGCTTGGCCAATTTCCATGTTGGTTGATTGATGACGACACGCAGCATGGAATGTACTATGGCTTTCCCGTTTTGCCGACTGAAAAATTTGGTGGGCCCAACGGATTGAAGGTTGCCCTTCATTATCCGGGCCAGGTTTGTGATCCCGATGCTGTCGATAGAACACCAAATAAAGAAGAGGAAGAAAATCTGAAACAGGCCCTTGGTAAATTTCTTCCACAAGGTTATTCATCCACGCATGTGCTCAAGACATGTCTTTACACCAACACCACCGATGAAAATTTTGTGCTCGATTTTCTTCCCGGCTATGATAACAATGTGGTAATAGCTGCTGGGTTTAGCGGCCACGGATTTAAGTTTGTTTCCGTGGTGGGCGAGATCATGGCCGACCTTGCCATGAAAGGTGAAACCAAAATGCCGATAGGGTTTTTGAGTGCGGGGAGGTTTTGAGGGTGATAAAAGTTTCTTGTGCTGTAAATGTACGACAAGCCCACGCCCTCCTGCAATTGATAATTTTCAGGACCTTGGTACTACACAGCAAAACTGTTGTTTTCACATGAACGGAAAGAAAGAATATTCCGTTAGAAGTCGTATCTTGCGCGATATTTAAAACGCTGCGCCATCTTTTCCTCCCATTTAGTGCCGATTTATCAAAGCAAAAGTGGAATAATCGGTGATTTTGCAGCCCAAACACGATACTCTCTTATTAATTAACATAAAACAATGAGACAACTCAAAATAAGCAAGCAGATCACCAACCGCGAAAGCCAATCCTTAGACAAATATTTGCAGGAGATAGGAAAGGTGGATTTGATCACCTCGGAAGTGGAAGTGGAATTGGCAAAACGCATTCGCGAAGGCGACCAAATGGCGTTGGAAAAATTGACCAAGGCCAACTTGCGCTTTGTGGTGTCGGTGGCCAAGCAATATCAAAACAATGGCCTTAGTTTGGGCGACCTGATAAACGAAGGGAATCTGGGTTTGATAAAAGCCGCTAAGCGTTTTGATGAAACCCGTGGTTTTAAATTTATTTCGTATGCGGTGTGGTGGATACGCCAGTCGATCATGCAAGCGCTGGCGGAGCAATCCAGAATTGTGAGACTTCCATTGAACAGAGTAGGTTCACTAAATAAAATCTCCAAAACTTTTTCTGATCTGGAACAAAAATTTCAGCGCGAACCGTCAGCTGAAGAGTTGGCTGATGTGTTGCAGATTTCTCAAGAAGAAGTTACCGACACCATGAAAATTTCGGGCCGCCATGTTTCGATGGATGCTCCTTTCGCACAAGGTGAAGAAAATAATTTATTGGATGTGCTCACCAACGAAAATGATGTAACACCCGACTCGGCACTGATGGTGGACTCGTTGCGCAGAGAAGTGCAGCGCGCACTTGCTACCCTCACGCAGAGGGAATCGGATGTGATTGCTTTTTATTTCGGGCTTAACGGTGAAGCCGCTATGACGCTGGAAGAAATAGGCGAGAAATTTAACCTTACCCGCGAGCGTGTGCGCCAGATAAAAGAGAAAGCTACACGCAGGCTCAGGCTCAACTCACGAAGCAAAGCATTGAAAACTTATTTGGGGTAGTTTGATGCAACTGCCACCAAGGCACTAAACTTTTTTAGCTCTATGGCTTGGTGGCAACGCCTTCAACATTGAAAGGATAAATACCTTTCCTTTATGTACAAAACGATTGAAGTACAGCTTAGCCCGCAAGAGGCATTTGATCCAAGTCAATTCAAGGAGGCCCTCTCCAGCAAATTCAACATTGGTGACGACAGTCATTTGATCGTCAACCCGATCAGGCGATCGGTAGATGCGCGAGGCAAAAACGTGAGCGTAAAAGTTCTGGTGGAATTGATTCCTGCAGAGGAAGTTCGTTCTGCAATCACCTACAAAAAAAATTATACGGACGTAAGCAAGGCAGACCCTATTATTATTGTGGGCTCAGGGCCTGCGGGCTTGTTTGCAGCTATGCGCCTCATTGAGTTGGGCGTCAAACCAATCATCTTTGAACGGGGAAAAGATGTGCAAAGCCGCAGGCGCGACATAGCCGCGATAAACAAGGTACATACAGTAAATACCGACAGCAATTATTGTTTTGGCGAAGGTGGGGCAGGCACCTACTCGGATGGAAAATTATATACGCGTTCAAAAAAAAGAGGCGACATAAGAAATGTGTTGGAGATATTGGTGGCGCATGGTGCCCAGGAAGATATTTTGTTCGATGCCCATCCGCACATCGGCACCAACAAGTTGCCAAAATTGGTAGAGGCACTGCGCGAAAGCATCAAGCAGGCGGGTGGTGAAATATATTTTGAAACGAAGGTGGTGGATTTCATGATCCAAAACGGGGAAATGCACGGAGTGAAAACGCACGATGGAAATTCATGGAAAGCTGCTGCTGTTATTCTCGCCACCGGCCATTCCGCCCGCGATATTTTTCATTTGCTTCATCATTACAAAATAAAAATTGAGGCAAAGCCTTTTGCTTTGGGTGTGCGTGTGGAACATGCACAGTTGTTGATTGACCAGATACAATATCATTGTCCGATAGATCGCGGGCCGTATTTGCCGGCATCTTCTTATTCATTGGTGCATCAGGCAAAAACAAATGGCAAAGAGCGAGGTGTATTTTCGTTTTGCATGTGCCCGGGCGGGTTTATCGTTCCATCGGCAACGGCCCCGGGCGAAGTGGTTGTAAATGGAATGAGCCCATCGCGAAGGGATTCAAAATTTGCCAACTCAGGAATTGTGATGTCGGTGGATGAATCCGATTTTCGTTCTTATTCAAAACATGGTCCCTTGGCGGGAATGCATTTTCAGGCGGAGGTCGAGCAGTTGGCTTGTCAGTTGGCAGGAGGCGATCAAACAGCACCTGCCCAGCGGCTGATTGATTTCATTGAAAAAAAAAATTCTTCTTCTTTGTTGGAGACTTCTTATCAGCCGGGTTTGGCTCCGGTCAATTTGCATGACGTATTGCCTCGATTTATTTCGGAAGGTTTGGCACAAGGGTTTAAAGAGTTTGGAAAAAAGATGAAAGGCTATCTTACCAACGATGCGCAAATTGTTGGGGTTGAAAGCCGGACTTCTTCTCCCGTAAGAATACCCCGCGATAAAACAACCCTTGAACACATAGAAATGCCACGGTTATTTCCTTGCGGTGAGGGTGCCGGTTATGCAGGTGGAATAGTATCGGCCGCTATGGACGGGCAGCGATGTGCCGAGGCCGTGGCAATAAAATATTGTAAGAAAATATGAAGACAGTAATAATTGGGGCCACTACAAATCCTTCGCGGTATGCGTATTTGGCAGCCGATATGCTTTCAGAATACAATCAGGATTTTATTCCCGTGGGTTTGAAGAAGGGTGAAGTGTTTGGCAAAACGATTTTGGAAATAGGAGAACGGCCTCCGGTTTCTGATGTTCACACCGTCACGCTCTACATCGGGCCGCAGCACCAACCGGAGCATTACGATTACATGTTGAGTTTGAAACCAAAGCGAGTGATTTTCAATCCGGGCACGGAAAACCCTGAGTTTGAAAAAATGGTGGAGGCATCAGGGGCTGAAGCATTGGAAGCATGTACGTTGGTGTTGCTCCGGTCGGGCCAATATTGATCCTCTATTTCTACATCGTCATAATTACTGTGCTATCATTCGTTAATCATCCTTCTGCATTCAAATTTTGGATTTTCGATATTGATAAGTCCTGAATGAGAGTCACCCCTCTCTTTTGGAGAGGGGCCGGGGTGAGGTTTGTTGAGGCAAGATCAATTTGCCGGATTTCTGACCTAACCCCTATAGAAGAGAGGGGAACGCTCGATTTCAATGTGTGTGTAAAACAAGACAAGGCAGGATTCACTTATCTTGTTTGTGGTAATCGTGATAGAGCATGTACATGTGGTGAGTGGTGATGAGTATGTCTTTTGTTTCCAGCAACAATTTCATTTGCAACATGCCAATGCGGTTGCCAACCTCTGCATTTTGGATTTCACCAATGATATTGTCAATGGATTTATTTACCAACGAAAGCAAAGACTGATGCCCTTCCAATATTTTTTCATGGTTCATGAAGTTAGAACCTCCAATAGCATCGCACACGTTGGCCACATGTATAACGATCAACTTTTCAATTTCATCGGTAGCCTTTAAATATTCCTTAGAGGGCTGTGTGTGAAAGTTGTTCAGGTGGTCGATGCAGCTTTCGCTGATGAGCTGCACACTCTGATATAAATCTTGCATGTGATCGAACATCAAAAGATACAACCTGCTGGCCGGAAGGTTTCTCTTGGGCATCTTTCGCACATACTTGATGATCTTGTTTTGCACTTTGTTGTTTTGCAGTCCCAGCTGCCTGATTTTCTCCAATGCCTTGGAAACTGCATTCTTCTTTTCCTTGGCAATGGCATCCATACTGATGGAATAAACCTTGATGGCCAGCTTCAGATTTTTTACGGTCACCACTTTGCTTTCATCGATTGCCTGCGACAAACTTTCCAGATCGTTGGAAAATACCTGGCTCGCGGTTGAATCTTCTTTCGCCTTGCGCACAAAGATTACGTGGCTGCGTATCAGCATGAATGCAGCCAAACCCACCAGAACAAAAACGCCCGGTGCCCCTGTCTTGTAAAGAATGAACGCCAGCAGTGCACTGGACGTAAAAGCGATCACCGCTGTAACAAGCCAACCGGCAATCACATTCATAACTCCGGCCACGCGATATACAGCACTCTCGCGGCCCCATGCCTGATCTGCAAAAGAACTTCCCATAGCCACCATAAATGTGACAAAGGTGGTGGACAGCGGTAACTTTTGTGATGTGCCATAAGCAATGAGCACACTGGACACGAGCAGGTTTACCGCTGCGCGCAGTAGGTCAAACGAAGCCCTGTCTTTTTCTTTTTCCTTTTCTATTTCTACTTTTTTGGCAAACCTTTGTTCCAGATATTTGGACCAGCTTTTCGGCACAATCATTTCTACAAAACGGCCTATGGCCAATGCCCCGCCAACCAGAAACCGCGACACCCAAGTTGACCTGAACTTTTCGTCACCATCATCTTGCCGACCCAGCGAAACCTCCGTGTCAGTAACTTTTCTGCTTTTGGCATTTGTCCAGAGCGTAACGATCATAATGAATCCCGCAATCAATAATATCCACGTGGGCGTTTGAAATTTCTCCGTTAGGATGGCCATATTATAGAGGTCTGGCGATTCGCCAGAAGTTGACCACGATTGAAAAGCGATATAGCCTCCCACGGCAACACCTATAAAGTTCACAAGGTCGTTGCCGGCAAAGGCCATGGCCAATGCAAAGGTGCCGAGCAGTACTACAAATTTCAGTGGGTTAATATCCTTCCACCACATCAGCAACTGAATGGAAATGCTCCACATCACAAAAGAAACCATGTTGATAGTCCAGGTATTGTCAATCACCCAGGTCACCTGGTCATCTGTTATAAAGGAACTGCCTTTGGCCCCTTTGATTAACAGATAGTAAATGATGGTGGTGACTGCTAGACCTGAAAATAGTGCACCATATTTTCTCAAAGATTCTGTGAGCGAGAAGGTAAAGGCTATACGCGAAATGTGCTGGATGACCGTGCCGAAAAAGAACGCAAGGAAAATGGAGAGAAAGATACCCGTTACAATCGTGATGGCACTGGTAAAGTTGATGATTTCATTAAAGGGGATATCTGCCCAGGTAATGTTATTATCCAACGATGTTAAAATGCCTGCAACGAAAGCGGCACCCAACAATTCAAACACCAGCGACACCGTGGTGGAAGTTGGCAATCCGAAATCATTGTACACATCCAGCAAAATTATGTCGGTGAGCATTACTGCCAGGAAAATGTAAATCACCTCGCGGAAGTTGAAATAGGCCGGATTGAATAAACCGTTGCGGGCAATTTCCATCATGCCACTTGAAAACGTGGAGCCAAGCAAAATGCCCAGGCTTGCAACAATAAAAATTGTGCGGAAAGTTGCTGCCCTCGAGCCAATGGCCGAATTCAAAAAATTGACTGCATCATTGCTCACACCCACCACCAAATCGACAATGGCAGTGAGAAACAATATCACAATTAAAATCGTAAAGATTACCATCCTGAAATATACGGGTGCTATGCCTCTGCATGTTCGCAAAAGTTAAGCAGCAACAATATGATTTTGGTCATGTAAAATTTTGTCGTACAACCCTCAAGGGCTCTCAAAGGGTTTTTCCTAACCGACAATATTAAATTGACTATCAGGGAGTGACTGATTTCACGGATGGATTAAAAAATTATATGGGTGAATCTGTGGCTATCCCAACCAGTTCCTGATCATCACTTTGGATAATAAGCGATAACACCTACGCACACCACTTTCCATTTGCCATCTTTCTTTTCAAGCACTCTGATTTGCGAAGTTTCATCGTGGTTTATGTTGTCTTTTACTTTTTGGGTGTAATGTGCATATGCACCCGTTCCATACACGCGTATATGGTGCCACGTACGGTCGATGGTGACTTTGGAAGATTGGTGAGCCACATCAATATTACGGCTCGAAACCTGAGTTTTAAAATATTCATCAAATGATTTCGAAATGTTTTGCCACCCTTCAATATAGCTCGTGCCGGTGGAGTCGGAATAAGACCAATAGGCATGCGGGGCCTTCAACCAGGTATCTTCCCAGTCTTTGCGGTTTACATTAGAGAAAGACAAGGTTTCTTTTTCGAGTACGGCTTTAATGGCAGCAACTTC
>JANOQB010000003.1:0-1622 GCA_031422215.1 Cytophagales bacterium
CTCGGCCAAAGGTGCCATTACTTTGTAACCTTCCAGGTTGGGATGCACACCATCGTAACCCAATTCTTTTTTCAAGCCGTTGCGTTCATCAACCATCGCAGAAAAATAATCGAGATAGATCATTCCGTTTTTGGCTGCAAATTCTTTTAGCATTTTGTTTAGAGCAACAACTTTTTCAGCAGGCTCCAATCCGGGCCTCCAGGGAAAATCATAGGCAGGAAGTATGGACGATAAAATAACTTTGACTCCATTAGCTTTGGCTAATTGTGCCATCGCAATAATATTGTCACGGGTTTGCTCCAGTGTCATGGGCCCTGTGTTGCCTGCAATATCATTGATGCCCGCAAGGATCACCACCGCTTTTGGTTTGAGGTCAATTACATCTTGCTTGAAGCGGATCAACATCTGTGGTGTGGTTTGACCGCCAATGCCCCGGTTGATGTAGGGCTTGCCTTCAAAGAACGAAGGGTCCCATTTGCTCCAACCCTCAGTGATGGAGTTGCCCATAAAAACTACGCGGTTTTCAGTGGCGGATGGAGCGGTGATTTTTTTATTGTCTTCTTGAAAGCGTTTCATATTGGCCCAGTCCATAGGAGGTTGATCAAAATTTTTCTTTATCCATCGCAGGCATGCATCTATCCATTGTTCTTTCGCCATTGGATTGATCATGCCATAACCGTGTTCACCTTTCTCATACAAAAATACTTCTACCGCAACTTTGTTTTGTTGCAGGGCCGTAATGAAGGCAAGCGTGTTGCCAACAGGCACCGCTTTATCGGTCAATGCCGATGTAATAAAAACAGGCGGTGTTTTGGAAGTCACTTGCAATTCGTTGGAGTAATTGACAATCTCTGCTTCTTGCATTCCCAGTTCTTTTGCTTTGGTGGATACTTTTCCGGTGCGATAATCTTCTCCCGAAAAAACTTTTGTTCCAATCAAATTTTGTCGCGAGCCCTGATGAGTCAAGCTATCCGTAAAACTGATCACCGGATAATTCAGGATCATGAAGTCGGGGCGCAAACTGGTGTTGTTTGGGTTTTCAATTTTGGCAGAAAGAAAATGTGTGCCCGCTGTGGCCGCCAGATGCCCACCTGCCGAAGAGCCCATGATACCAATCTTGCTGGGATTGACATTCCATTTTTTTGCCTGCTCACGCACCACTTGAATAGCGCGCTGTGCATCTTGCAGTGGCCCGATGCTTTTATCTTTCATGATGCCCCCTTTTGGCAAACGGTATTTTAACACAAATGCGGCAATGCCTTCTGCGTTTAACCGTTTCGCTACATCATACCCTTCATGGCTGATTGCCAAAATGGAATATCCACCACCCGGACAAATGATCACCGATGATCCTGTTGCCTTTGCAGGATCGGGCAAGAAGACAGTGAGCGTAGGGCGGACAACTCCGTTTAGAATATCAATTTTATTTTTTCCCACCCCCTTGGTCAGTGTGGTGTCAAGGGGTGTTGAGGGTTGTTGCGAATTAGGAATAGGACCGTTGTACAATGGAATTTCCTGTTGTGCCTTTGCGGATAGGAAACAAACAAGTATCAGTAGGGTGGTGATTGGTTTTATCATGCTGAATGTTATGTTTATTTTTTTTGGTAAACTTTGTCAAGTTA
>JANOQB010000004.1:0-5201 GCA_031422215.1 Cytophagales bacterium
TCATACTTATCTTTATCAAATGAACCAAATCCCTGCCCTATCGAAAAGAACCTTTTGGGATGTTGACCTCACCGAAGATGATTTGAAAAATTCACCAGAGTGGGTAATCCTCCGCGTATTTGATAGGGGCACATTGGATGAAGTGATCTGGACTATCAAGCATTATGGTTTTGATTTTGTTAAGCAAACCATGATAACCACTACCGAAAATTTACCCAACCATGCCATACTCTTTGCACGGGCAATCTTTAAACTAAGCTATAACGATTTCAAATGCTCAGAATGGAAACCTTTTCAACTCCATTAATTGACGTAGTTAGATGTTCCGATTTCACTTAAATAGAAGCATTATGAAATTTCAACCTTACCTTTTCATTCTTATCTCATCGGCCATGTTTGCACAAACAAAAAATAAAGTCAAGACTTACTCCATAAAAAAAATCGAAGGGCAAGAAATTCTTATTAATGGGAAGGGTGATAGTGAACAATGGAAAAATGCCATCGAGATTTCTGATTTCACGTATCCCTGGGAAAAGGAAACGCCCCCACTCACTTCTTTCAAAGCAATTCACGGCAAAGATTGGCTCTATTTACTTTACAACGTTAAAGATGAAAATGTACAAGTACTGGTGAAGTCCAACGCAAAAATCGAAGTGATTTATTCCGACCGGGTGGAGATTTTTTTTAGAAAGGATGAAACGATGTCGCCTTACTACGGACTGGAACTTGATCCGCATGGAAGGGTTTATGATTACGAAGCAACATTTCATCGGCAGTTTAATGATCAATGGACTTGGCCTGCCGGTCATTTGAAAGTAATGGCGCACCTCACCAAAGATGGCTATGCGGTGGAGGTGGCCATCAGCAAAGAGTCGCTAAAGCAATTGGGCTTGATGAAGGGAAATAAATTGGAGGCTGGCTTGTTCCGTGGCAATTGCATAGAAATGATAGAGGGCAAAGACTCAAAAATAAAATGGATAAGCTGGGTGCGGCCCGATTCTGTAACCCCAAACTTTCATATCCCTTCGGCTTTTGGGTTGTTGGTGCTGGAGGATTGATGGTATAACAAATCGCCTTATTGGAGTTAACTATTTCATTCCTGCCTTTTCTTTTCTGCGATTTTATCCTTCACCACATCAGCTGGATATTTCAAGGCCAGTGCTCTTATCTCGTAACTGAATTTTTTATACGTTTCTTCCCATAGCTTGGCTTCTTCTGTGGTGTAATCGTGAAACCCATGCGCATTGGCCACTCCCTTTCCACCTGCTTTCACAAGGTCATCAATAAGTTTGGGCACAGCCGTTGAGTTGTTGAGGGTTGGAAACAAATCTTTCATTACTGTATGATAGGCCGGCACTCCGGTTAAGTCCATCCAGCGAAATGGCCCAACGAGTGTCATCCAGTAGCCTGGCACATTGCGGCAGGCGCGGTCAACATCTTCCACGGAGGCATACCCATTTTCAACCAAATAAAATGCTTCGCGATACAGGGCATACATCAACCGGTTGGCAATAAAGCCACGGATGTCTTTCCTTAGCAACGTTGGCTCCTTGCCCCAGCCTTGCGACAACGATTGAAGATATTCCCCTTTGGTCACATCGCTTGATTCCCCACATATAATTTCCAGAAACCGGGTTGTGTGCGAGGGCTCCATCCAATGCAATCCAAAAAACCGCTCGGGGTGCTGAGTTTGCTTTTGCAGCAAGCTAATGGGAATAGCGGACGTGTTGCTGGTGAGCAAGGCATCCTGTTTTATCACCGCTTCTATTTTTTCATACACCAATTTCTTGATTGCCAAATCTTCCAATGTGCATTCCACTACCAGCGAACAGTTGACGAGTTTTTCATAATCTGCGGATATGGTTAGCCTGTTAAAAAATTCCATCGGATGATCATGAACCAATCCTTCCTCTTTTGCTCTTGCCAAATGATCTCGTATGCGGCCCTCTGCAAATTGAAGATCGTCTTCAATAGGGGCAATTGCCACTACCGTGTGGCCTGCCATCAGCATACACGTAGTAATGCTGCAGCCCATCAGACCTAACCCCACAACGCCAACAGAAATTTCATTCGCTCTCATTTTTCAAAAGTTAAAACTGTACGGTACAAAATCAATAGGTGGCCCTACCTCCGGAAAGATCGAAGGTAAAACCCGTAGTGAAACTATTGAGTGGAGACACGATATACAAAACCAAGTTGGTGGCCTCCTCCAAAGTTCCGCAGCGCTTCATCGGAATCTTGGCCGTCATATATTCCACCTGCTCTGCGGGCATGGCTGCAACCATATCGGTTTTGATGACGGCCGGAGCAAGCGCGTTGATGGTGATGCCTGTCTCTGCATATTCCTTCCCTTGCACTTTGGCCATACCAATTACGGCCGCCTTCGATGCCGAGTAGGCCAGCATCCCAGCGTTACCTTCCTTGCCGGCAATAGAGGCAATGTGCAATATCCGTCCATACTTATTCTTCATCATCCACGGCAACGTGTATTTGGATGTAAAATAAGATCCCATAAAGTTTACCTCAAACACATGCCTCACATTGTCGGTAAGCGTTTCGTGGCTCTTGATATTGGTAACTCCTGTTATGCCAGCGCTATTGATCAGCACATCGATCCTACCAAAATCATTTCCGATTTTTTCGATGGCCTGCCTTACTTCATTTTCCTTTGTAACATCCATTTCATAGAGGGCACCTGGAAGTTTATTTTCCAACTTAGCCAAGGGCATGATGTTTTTGTCAATTAATGCCAGGTTTGCACCCTTAGCCGAAAGCGATTTAGCTATGGCCAAACCTAATCCCGAGGCTGCCCCCGTGATGATGGCCGTTTGATTTTTGAATGATGGTTGAGTTTCTAAATCCATAGGCAATTTTTAAAAGTTAAATCAAATATAGATAAAGCAAAATTCCGCAAACCGCTCTCAAAAGATTGGGTGATAAATTATCAATCAAATACAATCAAACGGAACTTGACTTGCCCGCTCATGATTATGACTACTTGGCCATTGTAAACCAGTGGAACATTGATACCAGATACCCTGACTTCAAGAAAAAAATTCACTCCATTGTCAATCTTGAATATACTGAAGAGCAGTTCATCAAGGTAAACCAACTACGGATATGTTTACTCGAAAAATTTTGACAAACCACATTGATGGTTTTTTGGCGGATATAAAAGCGTCTGGCTACTCGCCTACGCGTGGTGCTTTTTGGTTCCTATGCCTATGGAAATCCCCATGAACACAGTGACATTGACCCTTTCAAAACTTTTGCTCGACACCGAGAGAATGAGCACACAATCCTCTTCTATCACAGGTTTCCAATCGTGTGAAGAGAAAGTTTTATACAAATTTTTTCCTTTCATCATGGTGGCCGGGTCGGCATCTTCGAAGAATTCTTTCAGCAGGGTGGTGGCTATCACAAATCTTTTATTGGCCGCAATATTATGAAATGAGCCGTAGCTTATAAATTTAGCTTACAGATATTCTTGAATTTTTTTCAACGATGATAATCTCGAACTAATTGAATTGCACCAACTCCGATCCGTTCGGATTGGTAAGATAAGAGTTCACAATATTTTGCACCACGCGATTGTCTTTTGATGGCTTGATAAAATTTCGGGCCGACTCCAGGTTGCATATATTTTCTGTTTCATCAAAAAATCCAAAGCCAAGATAATTGCCATTTTCCACCAGCACCACCGATTTCTCATTTAACCTTCTTCCTTTTCCTACAATGGCAACTGTTTGCCCCACTTCGAAAAAAGAATCAATGGCTTTCTGTACACGCTTATTATAATTTTTCTCTTTCTCCACACCCAGGCAAGCACCCTTGCACGTGCCCGACTGGTGACTGAAGCATAATCCTTTTGCAAGCTGAAGCCCGCTCAACTTTGGGCATAGGTCAAACTCTTTTACTTTGCCCCACATAAAACTCCACGCATCTCCTTTAGAAGAAAAAGTGATCAACGGCTTAGTGCCACGGCTCACCACGTTCACGGCAAATCGCAAGTAGCCGTTGCGGTCTTCATAGTCATACACACCCCACTCTTCTGTTTTATATTTTTGGGCAAGATTATATTTTGGCCACAGCCTTCTTATCTCTTGCGATTCCAAAATCAGGGCAATCAATTCGCTGCCGGTAAGTTCGTAGGTGATGTGATGGATTTCGTTGCGGATGTTTGAGCGGTTCCATTCGCGTGCTTCCCCGGTGAAGTGGCCGGCAATCCTTTTTTTTATGTTGATGGCCTTGCCCACATAAATAACATTTCCCCGTGCATCCATAAAATAATACACACCCTCTTTGGCCGGCAGTTTATCAAATTCTTCCTTGGCAAGATTGGGGGGCAAAATAGTTTCGCCAGAATTTTTCTTTAGTGCTTTCGCGATCACTCCTTGATTGTCGCGCTTCATCAGCACATCAAAAATTTTTGCTGTTGCCTGCGCATCGCCACCGGCACGATGGCGGTCAGGGATTTTTATTCCAAGACTTTCGGCCAACCTACCTAAGCTGTACGACTCCAGGCCAGGAATTATTTTTCTGCTCAGGCGCACCGTGCACAATTTTTTTGTGTTCCAGGCAATACCGGCTTCTTCAAATTCCTTTTTCAAAAAACTATAATCGAAGTGAGCGTTGTGCGCCACAAACACGCGATCTTTGAGCCACTGGTGAATTTCTTTGGCAATGTCTTCAAAGGCCGGAGCCTCGCTTACCATTTCGGAAGAGATGCCCGTGAGGCCGGTGATGAAGTAAGGGATTTTGCGGCCTGGGTTGATGAGCGTGTGAAACTGATCCGTGATCTGCATGCCATCATAGTGAAAGATCGCGATCTCCGTTACGCGATGGTTCTCGGCATACCCTCCGGTGGTTTCAATATCTACAATGGCGTACATAGTGCAAAGCTAAGGATAATGGACAATGGTTAACGGACATTGGAGAATGGATAATTTGAAATCCGGCACACAGGAGGCCGTCCCTCCGGGGACTTTTCAACTTCCCTCAACCAAAACCTTCTACCATAAGGCCGTCCTCAATGGCGGACTAAGATTCAAACTATGCTAAAAAATCCCGTAGGGATGATTCTTATGGTAGAGACATGGTGTTTACGTAAGAAGTAAGTCCGCCATTGGCGGAAGGCCTTATATAAGGCTTGCGATTTTCTTTGTTATTTGGTGAAGTTATTTTGACAATTTCACTTAATC
>JANOQB010000005.1:0-3618 GCA_031422215.1 Cytophagales bacterium
CAATGAAATTAACTCATCAGAAATTTCTAGGCAAACGGCAGTTTTGTGTTTGGGACTAAAGTCCCTTGAAATTTTTTCGGTCAATTGCCACAGGCTTAAGCCTGTGGCAATTGATGACCTGCCGGAGTGGGCTTCCTGCCCGATCGCTTGGCAGGCGGGTAGCCCAAAGTATAGAGAAAGTACACACGTTAAAACTGGAAGCATGACCATGTCATTTTGAAATGCACCCATTGTTTTCACGGGTACATGTCAAATTGCACCGACTATCAGAAACTAAATCCCGTAGGGAATATTTTATCTTGAAACTTCAGTGGGTTGGCCCAACAAAAAGGCGGGGGTGCGATGGAATGCGGGAGGAAGCATCTTTTTGTCTTGACTTTTTTCCCCAATGGGATGCCTTTGGCGTGGGTACTTTTTTGTGCCTGCCTGCCGCGTAGCCGCTTCGGCAAAGGCAGGTTAAGACAAAAAAGTGCCAAATCAACAATTGAAACAAAACACGAACAACTGGTCTGTGCAATTTGTCATGCACCGGGATAGATAATTCTTCCCCACGAATCCAAAACCCTTTATACCTTTGTGACCCATAACATACACCTATGACAGAGGAAAAGAGTTTGAATTTTCTTGAGGAAATTGTTGAGAACGACCTCCGGGTTGGAGCTTATAAAAATATTATCACGAGGTTTCCCCCTGAACCCAACGGCTATCTGCACATGGGTCACGCCAAAAGCATTTGCCTGAATTTTGGGTTGGCATTAAAATATGGAGGCACCACCAATCTTCGCTTTGACGATACCAATCCGGTTACCGAAGAAACCGAATATGTAGATGGAATAAAATTCGACATCACGTGGCTTGGGTTCACGTGGGCGCAGGAGCTGTATGCGTCCGACTACTTCGAAAAACTTTATGAATTTGCTGTTACGTTGATCAAGGAAGGCTTGGCGTATGTGGACGATAGCAGCAGCGAAGAAATTGCCAAACAGAAAGGCAACCATACTCAGGCTGGTACCGAAAACCAATATCGCAATAGGAGTGTAGATGAAAATCTGAATTTATTTGCTGCGATGAGGGCCGGCAAATACAAGGACGGTGAAAAAGTGTTGCGCGCCAAAGTGGACATGGCCCACACCAACATGCACATGCGCGACCCGCTCATGTACCGCATCAAGCACGCACACCATCACCGCACAGGCGATGCCTGGTGCATATATCCGATGTATGATTTTGCGCACGGACAAAGTGATGCCATTGAAAATGTAACGCATAGTATTTGCACACTGGAGTTTGTTCCACATCGTGCATTGTACGATTGGTTTATTGAGAAGCTGGGAATATATCCATCGCGCCAATATGAATTTGCCCGCCTCAACATGACGTACACCATCATGAGCAAACGCAAACTTTTGCAATTGGTGAATGATGGCCACGTGCGCGGTTGGGACGATCCGCGTATGCCTACGCTGAGCGCGGTGCGGAGAAGGGGATACACGCCCGAGAGCATACGTGAGTTTTGCGATCGCATTGGTGTGGCCAAGCGGGAGAATCTTATCGATGTTGGGCTGTTGGAATTTTGCGTGCGCGAGCATTTGAATAAAATTGCTTTGCGCAGAATGGTGGTCTTCGATCCCCTTAAAGTGGTGATCACAACTTATCCCGAAGGAAAATCTGAAATGCTTGTGGGCGAAAACAATCCGGAAGATTCCAGCGCAGGAAGCCGTGAGATTCCGTTCACGCGTGAACTGTATATTGAGCAGGAAGATTTTATGGAAGTGCCTGCCAAGAAATATTTTAGGCTGGCACCGGGTGAAATGGTGAGGTTGAAAAGTGCCTACATTATAAAGTGCGAAGAAGTGGTTAAAGACAGTGCTGGCAAAATCATAGAACTCCGCTGCTCTCATGTGCCCGAAAGCAAAAGCGGATCGGATACTTCGGGCCTGAAAGTAAAAGGCACCATTCATTGGGTGAGCATCGCCCATGCTGTGGAGGCAGAAGTGCGTTTGTACGATCGCCTTTTCGCTGTTGAGAACGTAGGTGAAATGGATGGCGACTTCAAGGAATATTTAAATCCCAATTCGTTGAAGGTGTTGCCAACGGTGTATGCAGAGCCCGCCATAAAAACTTCGCGGGTAGAAGAACGCTTTCAATTTTTGAGGAAGGGATACTTTACGGTTGACCTTGACTCAACAGATGGGAGATTGATCTTCAACCGCACCGTTACCCTCAACGATATGTGGGCCAAGGAGGTAAAGAAGGGGTAAAGATTTGAGATGTGAGATGTGAGATTTAGGATTTTAGATTTCGGGATTTTATTTAAAATTCAGACCAGACTCTCCTAACTCCTAACTCCTATATTCTGACTTCTGACTTCTATATTCTGACTTCTGCTTAATTTACTTCACCGCAATACAAGATATTTCCACATTTACATCTTTCGGCAGCCTGCTTACTTCCACCGTTTCGCGGGCGGGCGGATTAGTTGCGAACTTTTTTCCATAGGCTTCATTTACCTGCGGAAACTGGTTCATGTCTTTTAGAAAGATGGTACACTTCACCACGTTAGAAAAATCCATGCCTGCGGCAGTCAATACATCGCTGAGGTTCGACATCACTTGATTTGTTTCTTCGGTGATGTTGTCAACAATTATTTTTCCTGTGGATTTTTGAATCGCGATTTGCCCAGAGGCAAACAACATGGAACCCACTTTGATAGCCTGGCTATAAGGACCAATGGGTTCGGGCGCATTGGCCGAGTAGATAACTTCTTTTGACATAGGTTTGCAGAGTGTTACTTTTGATCAAATATCGAAAATCAATTGACAGTTGACAAACAACAAATTGACAATTGTTTCGGAAAACAGAAAATGCATATACTATCCATAGGCACTCAATCTAATCTGACCGAGCTAAAACAAAAGTTTGGAGCTGCTTATAATTATTTATTTGGTGAGGGTATCAACATCAATAAGCAAATAACGCAAGCCGATGTGGTCTTCGATTTTTTTGCGGACAAGGATCTTATTGCCAACGGATATTCAAATTTTTTCAAACCTGTTTTTTTCGACACCACCTTGATCACACTTGACGCGATGATGGAGAATGCAAGAATTCCGCAACGCGATTCCTTTTTTGGTTTTTGTGGCTTGCCCACGTTTGTAAACAGACCTGTGCTTGAGGTGAGCATGGGAGATTTAAAAAATGAAAAATTGTTAACTGCTATTTGCGCACAGCTTGGCACCGACCAAGTATGCGTGGAAGACCGGGTTGGTTTAGTTACTCCCCGTGTAATTTGCTCGGTCATCAATGAGGCATACTTTGCGCTGGAAGAAGGCACCGCCACCCGCAGCGACATTGATCTTGCCATGAAGTTGGGCACCAATTATCCTTATGGCCCGTTTGAGTGGGCAGCACGCATTGGCATTGATCACGTGGTTGAATTGTTGGATGTGGTATATCAAGAAGGCCATGATGAGCGTTATAAAATTTGTGCGCTGTTGAGAAGCGAAGGCCGATGGATCAAAAAAAATTAACTCACCTTATGAAAAACAAAACCTTCTTGATTTTTGCTTTCGCAGTTGGTTGTGCCATTTCATTGCACGCTCAAACTGTTCCTTCCAT
>JANOQB010000006.1:0-3332 GCA_031422215.1 Cytophagales bacterium
TTTAAAGCAGCCGATTATGGTATTGTGGGCGATGCATTTGATGTGGTGCCCAAGCTCACAGCAGCCATTAAAGCATCCAATAATTAACAGAAGGGATTCCTAAACTTTTTATAAATTCATTTTTTGAGTGGCACCGTTGAAGAAGATCAAACTTGAAATACTGGGCCTTTCCTCTAGTCAATCGCAGACAGGCTCTTTTGCATTAGTACTGGGCGAGGCAGGGGGCAATAGAAGGCTTCCTATTATTATCGGCATGTTTGAAGCCCAGGCGATTGCCATCGAGATAGAAAAGATAACACCCAATCGGCCCATGACCCACGACTTGTTCAAGTCGTTCTCAAATTCATTTCACTTTCATGTGGAAGAAATTATAATCTCCGATCTGAAAGAAGGCGTTTTCTTTGCCAAGATAGTTTGCTCCGATGGTTTGAAAAAAACTGAGATCGATGCGCGCCCATCCGATGCCATTGCCATAGGGCTGAGGTTCGATTCCCATATCTATACCTACGAATCCATTTTGGCGGAAGCGGGAATCGTGCTTACCGACCAGGAAGAGGAAGAAGAAAAAACGGAATCAAAAACCGAAGCCAAGGCCAAGGTAAAAAAGGAAACATCGAAAAAAGGAGGCGAGGATTATAAAAACTATTCGATCGAAAAACTCAACGACTTGCTCAAAGATGCCATTGATAAAGAAGACTACGAGCGGGCAGCGAAAATCAGGGATGAACTAGGAAAGAGGAATTGAAAAAGTAGGCATTAGGCAGGAAGCAGTAGGCAGGTAGGAGCAATAAAATTGAAATAGTTTCAATTTTACTATTGGGATAGACTCAGTGCTGATTTTTTTTTATCCTTACAAATAACTGATGTTACGCAAAACGAAGAAACCTTTCAGTTTGAGATATTGAAAACTAATTACACGAAGTTAAATCATCTTCAAAGTCTCTGACACTACTGCCTACTACTTACTGCCTACTGCCTACTTTTAAAAAATATAAAATAATGGACATACTGCGCGGCCTAATCGGATTGGTTTTTCTCACCGCAGTGGCCTGGTTGATTTCCGGAAACCGAAAAGCCATACGCTGGCAAGTAATAGGAATTGGTATTGGCCTCCAGATAATTTTTGGCCTCGCCATTTTTAAGATCGGCTTTGTTCGCAATGGATTTGATTGGGTGAGTGGCAAGTTCGTGGCCTTCCTCGACTTTGCGCGGCAGGGTGCCATGTTTTTGTTTGGCGGATTATCAGTCAACAGCTTCAATGATCCAACAGCAGGCCATAGTCTCGGTTTTCTTTTTGCTTTTCAGGCGTTGCCCACTGTGATATTTTTCTCGGCTGTTACCGCAGGCCTTTATTATCTGGGCATACTTCAAAAAATTGTTTGGGGCTTCGCCTGGATTATGGCGCGCACCATGCGGCTGTCAGGCTCCGAAAGTTTGTCGGCAGCAGCTAATATTTTCATGGGCCAAACCGAAGCACCGCTCCTCGTAAAACCATTTATCAAGAACATGACCAACTCGGAATTGTTTTGTTTGATGACGGGTGGTATGGCCACCATTGCAGGCAGTGTGCTGGCTGTTTATGTGGGCATGTTGGGCGGGGCCGATCCGGAAGGCCGTGCTACGTTTGCCACCTATCTTCTTTGCGCCTCCATCATGAATGCACCCGCAGCCATTGTGATGTCGAAATTGATTTTCCCTGAAACGGAGTTTGATAAAATTGATTCTACGCTGCGTGTGAACAAAGAACAGATAGGGACCAACTTAGTGGATGCACTAGCAAGCGGGGCAGGCGATGGCATTAAACTCGCGCTGAACATTGGCGGTATGTTGCTCGCCTTCATCGCCATTATCCTGGCCATCAATTGGGGACTGACCGGACTGGGTGACCTAATAAACGTGAACGCGATAATAAAGGAGTCAACCAATGGTGCCTACAATGGATTGAGCTTGGAATATTTGCTCGGTCAGGTGTTTCGGATTTTCGCCTTCTTCATGGGTGTGGACTGGAGCGAGTCGCTGCAAGTGGGTAGCCTTCTCGGAAAGAAAATGGTGTTGAATGAATTTCTGGCTTATACTGATTTAGTCGCTTTTAAAGAGAAAGGATTTCTAAGTGAGAAGGCAATACTGATTTCAACGTATGCGCTTTGCGGATTTGCCAACTTCAGTTCGATAGCGATTCAAATAGGAGGGATAGGAGGGATGGCCGAAAACAGGAAGGGCGATTTATCCAAGCTCGGCTTCAAAGCAATGCTTGCGGCATTTCTCGCCACCATGATGACGGCCACCATTGCAGGCGCAATTTTTTAAAAGAGTAAAAATGAAAATCGTTAATTTTTTCCTGGCCTTGATGTTCCTGCTCTTTGCCTTTGTGCAGATAAACGATCCTGATCCTATTTTATGGATTTTGATTTACGGAAACATGGCGGTGCTATGCGTGGTGGCCATGTTCAACAGGCGGTTTGTCTATTGGCTTTCAGTTACCGCGGGGCTTTACGCGATCTATGCTGTTTATTTATCGCCAGGCGTTTGGCAATGGTTGCAATCACCAGACAAGTCGCTGTTGTTCGATGATATTGCCAAGATGCAATTTCCGTACATTGAAGAGACACGCGAATGTTTGGGGCTGTTGATTTGTTTGATCGTTACAGTTGTCCATCTTGTATTGAACAGGAAGATATCCTTGGAGAAAAAATAATATTACCATGACCAACGAAAAACTGCAGCTTGTGATCAACATAATGTTTGATAGCATCACGGCCCAAATACCTTCCTATAAAACCAGTGAGGCAGACTGGAACATTTCGCAAGGAAACGTGGCTGTTTGCATTATGGATGATGCAGGAAATATTTACGGAAAAATCTGGGGCACCGATAAATTGCGCGGACGCAAATATTATGATGTGGCCTATCGCAAAGCCTCGCAAGTTTGGATCACGGGTTACAAGACCGGTGAGTATGAAAGGTTGGTGTTCACTGACAAACTCAACTACAAAGATTTTGGTATTGAATTGCCCGACCTGATGGGATGGGAAGGTGGCCAGCCAATCCAATTGGATTCCGAAACCCGTATCTCATGTGGGTTCAGTGGTTTTAAAGGAGTAAATGATTTGGCTATTGTGAAGAAGGCATCGCAGGAAGCGATTGGCTCACAACTTTGATTCAAAGAGTTTTGAAATTAAGCCTAACCACAATCAGTGAATCTGTGGCCAAACAAAAAATCAAAGCGCAACAATCGTAAACTCTACCCTGCGGTTTATTTCCCTTCCATCTATCTCATCGTCATTGGAAACAAGGGGTTTCGTTTCGCCATAGCCAACCGTGGTAACTCTGGC
>JANOQB010000007.1:0-3754 GCA_031422215.1 Cytophagales bacterium
GGTATAAAGCAAAGAATCCGTTCCCATTTTTTGGATGTTGTCGCTGGTGCCGGTGCCTGCCTGATATGCTTCGAGCAGTTGCCGCTCCACGTTTCGCAAATTTTTATTATCGGGTTGAAGGGAAACTATTTCTACTTGATAAGCCTTCGAAAGCGAATCGAGCACTGCGGCATTGCTCAACGTATTATCGCTTTTCTCCACCACGGCTGCAACCGCTCGCCCAAAGCGAAAAGCCACAGCGGTAATTTGCGCCTCCGAAACTTTTTTGATTTGCCCATCCTTCATGTTTTGCTTTATCTTTTTCTTTTGCTCATCGGTGAGGGTGCCCGTACACGAGAGGAGGGCGATCGCAATAAATAATAATGAATGTTTCATAGCGCGAAGGTAAAAAGACTTGGTGAACTCGTTTTGATTCCTAAGGGAATTTTAAACCAAGATTGTGCGTCAGTAAAATTTCCAAAATAACTTCTGCATTGGGTCGTCCCAGGTGCATACCAAATTGCAGCAATACACAATTTAAAAACCTCAATAAAAATGGGACGCGTCTTCATCGACCGCCCAACCTTAGTAGCGGTGAAAACACGGAGAAAAAAGTCAAACCTTATTACCTTATTTTGGGCAATCAGAATAAGGTACTAAGGTTGAGTGTCATATTATGATTTGCTTTGTACTAAGGTTTGCGCACAGATACTTATTCAACTCTGCCTTATTTTGAGAAAGCTATATAATCAGGTTTTGAGGTGCAGTTTTTCATCTCTAACGCAAATATTATAGCCCTACCATAAGTATAATCCCTCCAGATTTTTGGTATTGTTGAATCAAGCACGTTCTGAGGGGACGACCTTATACACGAGTTGCCAACGGAAAGCCCATTTCCATTTTAGTGAATAGTTATCGATATCAGCCTTTTTTAATATTTCGATAAGTTCATTTTTTTTAAATGCTCTCATCACAGACAAGGGGGCATCGAATTTCACCATGGCGGAGCGGGAGAATAAGCGGGTAAGCAAGCGGATTGAATGATAGGCCAACGGGTGGCGGTGAATGTCGTTGACGATGATGGCCCGGCTTTGCTTTTTCAAAGACGAAAGCAAGGTTATCAACTCGGTCTCATTAAAATGGTGCATGAACAAGGTTGCCAGCACCAAATCAAACTTTTGTTTTTGAAATGCTTCCGAAAAAACATTTATGGTCTCAAAGGAAATAGTGGCATGCTTGGTAGAATGGCTCCGCGCATACTCAACAATATGGGGGTTTGCGTCAAAGCCAATCAGTTTTACTTTTCTGTTTTCTTTTTCTGCCAGGGCAGAAATGATATTGAGCATTTCGCCACTGCCACAGCCTAAATCGGCAATGGTTATTGTTTGTTGTTTAGGAATGTCCCTCCAAATTTTTCTTGTTGCCTGCAAGGTTACTGCATTGCCCCCCAGCCAACGGTTTATCACATCCAGTTCCCGTAAGGTTTGAAATACCACCTCACCATCACAGGCCAAATCATCCATGATCTCAATGGATGAAGAGCGATTTGAAAAGTTGATAGCCACCGTTAGTGATTTTGTATTTCCAGCACCATGCTTTCCAGCGTGAGGCCTGGGCCAAAGGCAAAACTCAAAATTTTCTTTTTGTCATCCACGCCATTCAGGTTTTTGCATACATTCTGCAGCACAAAAAGAACAGTAGGTGACGACATGTTGCCATAGTTGCGAAGTACCTCGTAGGCCGATTTGTTTTGCTCTTTGGTGAGATTTAATTCCTTCTCGATTACTTCCAGGATTTTCTTGCCACCGGGATGAATGGCATAATAAGCTACATCAGAAATAGACTGTGAGATTTGTTGAAGCAATGAGTGTGTAAGTGTTTTGATCCCACGCTGAATGATATCGGGAACGTAAGAAGACAACCGCATTTCAAAACCGAGGTCGCCCACCGTCCAGGCCATGTCTTGTTCGCCTTCGGGAGCCAGGTCGCAATAAAAGCTAAGTGGCTTTAGGTTCAATCCTTTTCTTGGTGTTGTCTCTACCAGCAACGCTGCCGATCCATCGGCAAACAGTGCATTGGCCAGCAAATTGTCGTCTGTGTTTTCTTTTTGAAAATGGATGCTGCACAACTCCGTGCAAACCACCAACACTTTTGATTTTGGGTCCGACCGGCAAATAATATCGGCCTGCTTCAAACCATTGAAGGCAGCGTAACAACCCATAAAGTTGATACATAAACGCTGCGTGTTGGTGGATAGCCCCAATGCTTTTACCAAATCAATATCCAACCCAGGGGCATACATACCAGTGCAGCTTACCACAATCAAGTGCGTGATCGATTTTTGATCAAACGAATCTATTTTGATCAAACAATTATTTATTGCCATACCACTCAGGGCCAGCGCCTGTTGGCGGTACAATAAAAGCCGTGCGCCTGTTGAAGGCACGGGTTCAAAATTGCCGCTGTTGGAGTAGAATTCGTATCCATCCGGTTTTCCATAATCGGATATTACTGAATGACGAGTTTCTATGCCTGTGCTGCGAAAGACTGTGCGAAGCTTTCGGGAGTCATGGTCGTTCATCTGCATGGCTCTCACCATAAAATCAGCAATTGTTGACTGACTAAATTTATTCTCAGGATTGGCCGTGCCAATGGCGGTGATATAACTCATTTGTCAAGTATAACAAAAAACCAACCACATTGATTAAACTTTCTTGAATTCATTACCTTGAGCAACCAAAAATTTTAAAACCCATGTTTTCACGTTCGGCTTGGCTTCACCTTCGCATTCCTTTTTCATTTTTTCTGATGCCGGTTTATTTCTTTGCCCTTGGCATATCGCCCAACTTTGGTGGAAGCCGCCTGCTGTGGTCGTGGTTGATTATCCACTTTTTTTTATACCCGGCCAGCAATGGGTACAACAGTTATTTCGATAAAGATGAAAAAAGTATTGGTGGATTAAAAAACCCGCCACCGGTAAATAAAGGCTTGTACTATTTGTCGCTGCTCTTCGACCTGGCGGCCATACTGCTGGGCTTTTTAAAGATTAGCCCGTTGTTTGCTGTGTTGATTTTATTCTACGGTCTGGTGTCAAAAGCCTACAGTCATCCTTCCGTTCGCTTGAAAAAGTTTCCGATTGCGGGGTGGCTCACGGTTGGGATTTTTCAGGGGTTCTTTACTTTTCTTATGTGCTATGTGGGCATCAACGATTTTGGAATAGAAAATCTTTTGAATGCGCGGGTGTTGATACCGGCCACCCTTTCCACTATAATTTTATTGGGCACATACCCTATGACGCAAGTGTATCAGCACGAAGAAGATGCTAAGCGTGGCGATCGCACCATTAGTTTACTGTTGGGTGTAAGGGGCACGTTTACGTTCGTGCTCATCATTTTCACATTGGCAGCGGCAGGCTATGTGTGGTATTTCTATTCCTTTTATGAACTGCGTTTTGGAATTGCTTTTCTGATGTTCTTAACACCCGTGGTGATTTATTTTTTAGTTTGGTTTCTGCTTGTGCTAAAGAATCCCGCTAAGGCAAACTTTGCTTATACTATGTGGCTAAACTTTCTATCGGCACTTTGCCTGAATGGATTTTTTATCTGGTTCTTTTTGGAGGTGAGCCACATTATGCAGTTGTGATCGCAATCAAAAAGATTTATAAGGATTATTATCTTATGTTACGCACTTCGTGATTTCTTTGTGCCTTAGTGACTTCGTGGCAAGGTGGGGTGTGAGAAAATTGAGCCACAAAGACACCAAGCCACGAAGTTTC
>JANOQB010000008.1:0-3381 GCA_031422215.1 Cytophagales bacterium
TGGCTCGACAATATGAAATCAGTTCGGAAGATTCCATCAAGGTGGGAAGCCGCATGTTTAAAGTGGCGGGAGTGGTGGAAAAAATTCCGGGTGGAGGAGGCCTTACTTCTACGCTCGCCCCGGCTGTCTATATTTCCATGTCTGCATTGGATTCAACCGGCCTGGTGCAATTTGGCAGCAGGATAAATTTTAGCCTCTTCATAAAAACTTCCACCGACAGGGAGACTGAGAACTTGCTCGAACGATTGAAGAGCCCCATTGAAAAGCTTGGTTACAGTTACGATACGGTGGAGGAAAGTAAAAGGGATTTGGGAGAGGGGTTTCAATCCGTATATCGGTTTTTTGCTCTGCTTGCTTTTGTGGCACTCATCATGGGTTGTATTGGTGTGGCCAGTTCGGTACATATTTATGCGAGGGAAAAGCGCGATGAAGTGGCCGTGTTGAGGTGCGTGGGTTCCAGCGGATGGCAGGCTTTTAATATTTATTTCATTCAGATTTTTATCCTCGGCCTCATCGGCAGTTTAGTGGGGGCAGCCTTGGGTGTTGGCATCCATCAGATACTTCCGATCGCATTTAAAGAATATCTCCCCATGGAAATACAGGTTGGCATTTCGTGGCCTGCCGTGGGCGAAGGTATTTTGTTGGGATGCATCGTCACCGTGTTGTTTTCCATACTCCCGTTGGTGGCCGTGCGTTTTGTGCCGCCACTTACTGTGCTGCGCGCAGATTTCAACCCGGCAACAACGTTTTCAAAAACAAGATGGACGGTTATTTTTCTGATCATCCTTTTCCCCGTGCTCGTGGCCTCCTATCAAACTTCCCGTGTCCTCTCCGGGCTGATGTTTACCGGGGGATTGCTGTTGGCATTAGCTGGCTTAACGGGTGTGGCTATTTTGCTATTGTTCATGTTGAAAAAATATTTTCCGCGCAACGGCACGTTCATCCTTAGGCATGCCATGTCCAATTTGTTCAGGCCCAACAATCAAACTCGTGTGCTGGTGATTACGATTGGGCTCGGAGCGTTTATCATCACCACGCTCAACATCACGCAGCACAGTTTATTGGATCAAGTGGAATTTCGCGGAAATGAAAATCAATCCAACACGATTTTGTTCGACATACAACCTGCTCAAAAAGATGGAGTTGTTAAACTGATCAACGATCACGCACTTCCGCTCAATCAATTGGTACCGATCATCACGTGCCGGTTGACGGAACTACGAGGCCAGTCCATTGAAGCCTTGCAGGACAGCGACTCTATACGCATTCCAAACTGGGCGCTGCGAAGGGAGTACCGTGTCACCTACCGCGACAGCTTGGACCTTTCGGAAGAACTCATCAAAGGCGAAATACATTCGTTGAAGAAGGGGAGGAGAGATTCAGTATGGGTCACGATTTCAGAAGGCATGCACGAAACACTCAAGGTGGATATTGGCGACTCGCTCGTGTTCGACATTCAAGGAGTGCCTGTAAAAACTTTTATTGCCGGCATACGCAAAGTAGATTGGCCAAAGGATCCTCCCAATTTTATTTTTGTTTTCCCGAAAGGAGTGTTGGACCAAGCCCCGCAAATTTGGGTAGCCACCACGCGCGTTGATGACATGCAAAAAGCAAACCGGTTTCAACAGGAGTTGGTGATGGGTTTTTCGAATGTTTCATTGATTGATCTGCGTTTGATATTGAGCACGGTCAATCAGCTTTTTGATAAGGTAAGCATCGTTGTCAGGTTCCTGGCTTTGTTCAGTATTGTAACGGGGCTTATTGTTTTGGCTGGTGCCGTGTTGAACAGCAAGTTTGCACGAATGAAAGAAAATATACTCTTGCGCACTATTGGGGCACGCTCGAAGCAACTGTTGAGCATCACGCTGATCGAGTACAGTTACATCGGCATTATTTCTTCCTTGACGGGATTGTTGCTTTCGCTGGGTGGAGGCTATCTGCTCACGAGGTTTTTCTTTCAGGTACAATTTTCGGTGGATTGGATTGAACTGACCTACATTTCACTGGGAGTTGTTTTTCTCACCGTCTTCATTGGTTGGTTCAACTCGCGTGAAGTGATCAACACACCGCCTTTGCAAGTGCTTAGAAAGGAGAATTAATTTGTTTAAAGCCTTATCTTTACACTATGGAAAACAGCCCCGAACTGAAGGCGTTGATACGCAAGAACGCACACCTGTTTTGGTATTCAAAGGACAGTGAAAAAGAAAACCTGCCCCTGCCTGTGGTACTGGAATTTTTTATAAACTATGCCGATAAGGAAGACATCAAAGAACTTTTCCGCATTGTGGGCATTAAAAATGCGGCTGCGGTTTTTTTCGAACAGATAAAAAATTGGGGAAACCGCTCAAATTATTTCCCCGAGTTGCAAAACTACTTTATCCATTACTTCAAGCGGTATGCATCTTAATATATTAAATGAAAGCCAAAGGGCTCTCCTTCCTTTTTTGTCAAAATTCAAAAAGGAATTTTACTTGGTAGGTGGAACGGCTATCGCTTTGCATATCGGACACCGTTTATCTATTGATTTTGATTTATTCAAAAGCGGCAACGTTCATCCTAAGAGGATAACCAACAAATTCAAAGAGAATAGTGAAACAATTACTGTTACGTTAAACAGAGAAGGTCAATTGAATTTAGTATGTCGAAATGTGACTTTCACATTTTTTAATTTTGAACATCATATTCCTCATCCTCTGAATGTAGAAAAAAGTATTACAATTCCTTCTCTTCTCGATTTAGCAGCGATGAAAGCATTTGCTTTAGGCAGAAGAAGCAAATGGAAGGATTACATTGATTTGTTTTTCATACTAAGATCACATTACGACCTCCCTCAAATCTCAGAAAAAGCTCGTATGCGTTTTGGTGATTTGTTTAGTGAAAAATTGTTTAGAGGCCAGCTAAACTATTTTAAAGGGATCAGTTTAGACGAACAAGTGGAGTTTATGCCCGGCTTTGAGGTAAGCGAAGAGGAGGTAAAAAATTTCCTTACCGATGCAGCACTCACAGGATTTTAGAATGATATTTGAATTCTTATCACCCGAAGGGTCTTAAAAGAAAAATCCGAAATTTGATTTTTGAAATTACTAAACCGATCTAACCACAAGAAATGAAAACCATCTATCTACTATCCATCCTCGCCTTGGGCTTTGCTTCCTGCACAACTCCCAAAGACCAAAAAGAAAATTCCAAAAGCCTTTTCAACGGTGTTGACCTCACAGGCTGGCATGTGGATGTTCCCGAAATGGACAGCAATGCAACAGCCAGAAACCCTTTTATCGTGCGCGACAGTATGCTGGTAAGTTTGGGAACACCCAACGGCCACTTGATCACAGATTCGGTTTATGAAAATTATAAGTTGGATGTGCAATACCGCTTTGCCGG
>JANOQB010000009.1:0-1619 GCA_031422215.1 Cytophagales bacterium
GCTGCCCGACAGCGTCACCTCGTTCAGTTTGGAAAATCTTTATGCCTCCATGTTGGCCAATCACCCAATTGTGAGACAGACAAATTTATTGACTGAAATGGCGAGGCAGGAAATACGCTTTGCGCGAGGTGCCTTCGATCCGAAACTCGAATCGCGGTTGAACATGAAAGAGTATGACCAGAAGACGTACTACAACAAATGGACAACATCGTTTACGGTGCCCACCTGGTTTCCTGTCGATCCTAAAGTTGGGATGGAGCGAAACACCGGGGCGTTTCTTGATTCCGAAAGTTCGCTGCCAGAAGCGGACAACAACAGACAATTTTTTGCTGGTGTATCACTCCCCATCGGGCGTGGGCTTTTCACCGATGAGCGCAGGGCTGCTTTGATGCAGGCAAAACTTTTTGGCAACATGGCTGGGGCCGAGCAAGTCAAATTGATAAATAAAATTTTGCTGGAGGCCGCCAAAGATTATTGGCAGTGGTATTTTTCCTTTTACAATTACAGGTTGCTCGATCGCAACGCGGTGATAGCACAGGAAATTTTCAGCCGGGTGAAAATCAATGAGCAGTTTGGCGAGGCCAGTGTGCTGGACACCGTGCAGGCGGTGATCATTTTGCAACAGCGAGTGGTAGAACGGCAAGAAGCTTACCTGGAATTTCTGAACACTACCATCAGGATTTCCAACTACTTGTGGAACGATGACAACAGCCCGCTCCAACTATCCGATAATGTAGCACCGGTGCTGGTGCAAACAGACGGAACAATCCTTGCAGCACAAACGCTGGAAGAACTTATTGTGCAAGCGCGACAAAACCACCCGGAACTTATAAAACTCAATGTGAAATTAAACCAACTTGATGTGGACAGAAAACTCGCCACCGAATATCTGAAGCCCAAGCTGGACCTTAATTATAATTTTTTGAATCAACCGATAAGTCCGCGGGGCGATTTTCAATCATTTAATTTTTTGAACGATTACAAATTTGGCCTCGATTTTTCCATGCCCATCCTGATCAGAAAAGAGCGCGCAAAACTGGCGCAAACCAAAATAAAAATCCGTGGAACGGAGTATGAAAGAAGCCAAGCCGAGCGCGAAATAGTGAACCAGATAAATGCCACCTACAATCAACTGATCAACACCAATGGCATTTTAGTGCAGCAGGCTTCGGTGGCGGCCAACTATGAAAGGATTTTGGAAGCAGAAATCCTCAATCTGGAAAACGGTGAAAGTGACTTGTTCAAGATCAACATCCAACAGGAAAAATTGATTCAATCGCAATCCAAACTGCTAAAACTAAAAGCAGAGTACGAAAAGATGAAGGCATCGTTGTATTGGGCTGCTGGCGTAAGGAACCTCAACTTTGTGCAAGATTGAGTTAGGGTGGTTGTTTCAGAGACATGGTCTTGTTTTCAGTTTTAACCGACATTAAGCAATAGAGTTTGTGCGTGTACTGCATCTATACTTTGGGCTAAAGCCCACTTCCTGCAGGTTATCAATTACCACGGGCTTAAGCCCCTTGTCTATGCACACATCTTTTTATAACAAAGAGGCGTAGCCTCGGTCAATTTTGTAACAACGGACTTCAGTCCGTTGTTTTTAGGGCTATAATCACAAG
>JANOQB010000010.1:0-3643 GCA_031422215.1 Cytophagales bacterium
GTTGTGATTAAACTCAATTCGAAAGTTTTTTATAAGATCAATATATTTTCACTTCCGCCTGCCAACTATCTCTGCATTAGATTATTACACCTTACTAAAACCTTTGGCAATGCCATCTAAAAGAAACTTCACACTAAGACAGGGCGAAAGAAATAAAGCCACAGCCGCCAACGATAAATTGGTTTTTCAAAATAAAGAGAAGAAGAAACGGGCGGGAGAACTTGCTATTGCCAACCAAGAGTTGGCCTTTCAAAACGGGGAAAAAGAAAAACGGGCAGATGAATTGGCCGTTGCCAACGTGGAATTGCGCTTTCAGAATGATGAAAAAGAAAAACGTGCTGCAGAACTCGTTATTGCCGGCCATGAGCTGGCCTTTCAAAACGCGGAAAAGGAAAAGCGTGCAGATGAATTGGCCATTGCCAATGTGGAATTGCGTTTTCAGAATGATGAAAAAGAAAAGCGGGCTGCAGAACTCATTATTGCCAACCATGAGCTGGCCTTTCAAAACGTGGAAAAGGAAAAGCGGGCTGCGGAATTGAATGTCGCCAATGTGGAATTGCGCTTCCAGAACAATGAAAAGGAAAAACGGGCCGCAGAGTTGAATGTTGCCAATGTGGAGCTGGCCTTTCAAAACGGGGAAAAGGAAAAGCGGGCTGCCGAGTTGGTTATTGCCAATGTGGAACTGAGTTTTCAGAACAACGAAAAGGAAAAGCGCGCGGCAGAATTGAACATCGCCAATGTTGAGCTGGCTTTTCAAAACGTGGAAAAGGAAAAGCGGGCCGCTGAATTGGTCAGCGCAAACCGGGCACTGCTCACGTTTGCTTATGTATCCAGTCACGATTTGCAAGAACCACTTCGTAAAATCCAGATTTTATCTGGCCGGCTGCTTGAAAATGAAAGTAAAAATTTATCCGACACGGGCAAAGGATATTTTCAAAGCATCCAGGCAGCGGCCCATCGCATGCAACAACTCATCCTCGATCTGCTGGCCTTTTCGCGTATCAATACCGCAGATTTAAAGTTTGAAGTAACAGGCCTTGCCAAAATGGTGGATGAAGTTATAGAAGAATTGAGTGAGCGCATAACCGAGAAAAGGGCCACCGTTACCACCCACAATCTGGGCATGGCCAGCATTATCCCTTTCCAGTTTCGTCAACTGATGCAGAACCTGATCAGCAATGCCTTAAAGTTTTCACACCCCAACACCGATCCGGTCATCATCATAAAAAGTAAAATTTCCAGTGGCTTGCTACTAACAAAAGAGAATCCTCAATTGAAGTACAAAGGGTTATCACCCGAAAAAGATTACTGCCATATCACCGTCTCCGACAATGGTATTGGCTTCGAACCAGAATTTAAGGACAGGATTTTCGAATTGTTTCAACAATTGCATGGAAGGGAGAAATACGGTGGCACCGGCATTGGCCTTGCCATTGTTAAGAAGATTATAGAAAACCACAATGGCACTATTACCGCTACCAGCGAAGTAGGCGAAGGAGCAACGTTTGATATCTACATACCCCAACTGAATATGATTTAAGATTTGCAACATCTTACATCTTACATCTTACATCTCCCATCTCGCATCTTACACACTTTAATCGCACAGGCGTAGAAATACTTCCACACAACGGATTTTAAACTGGGCTTCTCCACACGCCTTTCTACAAGTTTTCATTGGCATGATAATTAAGTCATGAAGTGAAATACTATTCCGATTATGGAAAGCAAGACGAGTACACCTTTCTATAAAAAATTAAGTTATACCCTCACTTCGTTGGCCATCCTTTGCGTTGCTCTTATTTATGGGCAAGCTATCATTTTGCCCATTTTGTTTTCTATCCTGTTGGCCAACATCTTGTTGCCAATGACCAACTACTTGTCGAATAAAAAATTTCCAAAGCCAGTGTCCATCATAGTGCCCATATTTTTATCGATTGTGGTGGGCGGGGGCATACTCTATTTTCTATCCACGCAAATCATGAATTTTTTGGACGATATCCCAGCTTTGAAAGCACGCATTGATGAGGTCAGCCATTCCATTCAGGTGTGGTTCAGGCAAAGCACCAATATCACCATACGGAAACAAAATCAATACTTGCAGGAGCGGGTAATCGATCTAAAAGAAAATTCTTCGGGGCTCATGGGCATCACCCTGGTTTCGCTCACGAGCATGCTTACCTATACGGTGTTGTTACCATTATACACGTTTCTTATCCTTTACCACAAGTCAAACATCCGGGCATTTTTGGTGAGTGTGTTTAAGAATGGCTCGGAGGTAAGAGTGACAGAAGTTTTAACGGAGTCAACTACGGTAGCCCAACAGTACATGACTGGTCTATTGATTGAAACTGCATTGGTGTTTGCCTTGAATACCATAGGGTTTCTGATACTCGGAATTAAGTACGCGGTTTTTCTTGCGCTTTTTGCAGCCCTGCTCAATTTGATCCCTTATGTAGGCATGCTGATCGCCAATATCCTGTGCATGTTCATCACCTTGATATCGTCCGACCAGTTGAGCCATGTGCTTTGGGTTGGCGTAATCCTGGCCCTTGTACAATTTTTGGACAACAACTTTGGCATGCCCATGATTGTGGGCAATAAGGTGAGGATAAATGCATTGGTAACAATTATTGGGGTGCTTGTGGGCGGGGCGCTGTGCGGAATACCCGGAATGTTTTTGGCTATACCCGGCCTGGCCGTGCTCAAAGTAATTTTTGATAAAGTGCCCGACCTGCAACCTTGGGGAGCCTTGTTGGGCGACCATCGGGAGGATGAAGCCGTGAAGATAAAACCGACAGTACAATAATAAATTGTTTTAAAACTATAACAACATCAATATGGATCAGAAAAATAATGGTAGTGAGAATTTGGTAAGCACGGTGGGCGATCTGATAGAGTCTTATCGCACACTTATATCCATTCGGGTGGCCGAGCACACTTCGCAGGGAATATCGGTGAGCATCATGGGTGTGCTTGCGCTGATAACTTCGGTGTTTGTCTTGCTGTTTGTTGGAATTGGCTCGGCCTGGTGGCTGGGCGAATATTTGAACAATATGAAAGCTGGTTTTTTTATTGTGGGAGGATTTTACCTGCTGATTTTGCTGATCCTGCTGCTTGCTTCGCGCAAAGTATTGATACCCCGTATTAGAAACATGATAATAAAAGATATGTATGAGAAAGATTAACAATTATGATGACTTGGTGGCCGAACGCAAAATGGTTGAAGGCAGGATTGTAGAGCAAAAGGCAATTATCAACGAAGGCGTAGATAAACTAAAAGAGAAATTCGAACCCTTTTTATACCTGCTTCCCGTGCTCAGCATCTTCGGAAAAAAAACAGGGAACGATAATTCCATTTTGAAAACAGTGTCATCGATTGGCATCGACCTATTGGGCCAACGTGTTTTGTCAAAATCAAACTGGTTTACCCGGTTACTGGTGCCTTTGTTTTTGAAAGCGGTATCATCGCGTGTGATGGGATCAGGAAAAAGGATTGAGGCCGGCCAGGATCAGTCCCAAAGCACCTCAGTTCAAAATGGACATCCATAGTGTAAGAAAAAATTGACTGTACCCGCGCTTGGTAGGGGCGCAGTTGACAATGTTTAATTTTGAAAATTAGACCTCCAAGGTTTTAAAAACC
>JANOQB010000011.1:0-2537 GCA_031422215.1 Cytophagales bacterium
CCCTTCTTAAAAAAATATTGTGGTCAGCTAAGATATTAAAAATCAGAACAATAAAGTGCAGCCGTGGAAAAAAATTAAACCATGACCTTACTAAACATTAAACCTAAAGTGCATTACATCGCCATCTTGCACCACATAATCCTTCCCTTCCACGGCCAACTTGCCGGCCTCGCGACAGCCTGCTTCGGTTTTATATTTCTGATAGTCAGGTATTTTAATCACTTCGGCCCGGATAAAGCCCTTCTCGAAATCGGTGTGGATTACCCCGGCAGCCTGGGGTGCTTTCCAGCCGCGGTGGATTGTCCACGCGCGAACTTCCTTTTCGCCAGCAGTGAAGTAGGTGATGAGGTTCAGTAAATGATATGCTGCATTGATCAACCGATTGAGCCCTGATTCCTTCAATCCATATTCTTCCAAAAAAACTTTTCTGTCTTCTTCGGTTTCCAATTCTGCTATTTGTGCTTCAATGGCGGCACACACAATTACCACCTCGGCCTGCTCACCTTTAACAAGCTCCCTCAAAGCGTCCACAAATTTATTTCCGGTGTGAATGGAGCCTTCGTCCACGTTGGCTACGTAGATCACCGGTTTATCGGTAAGCAACTGCAAATCTTCAATGGCTTTTTTGTCTTCGGCATCCATGATCAAGCTGCGTGCATTTTTTCCGGCTTGAAGATTTTCCTTATAGGCAATCAGCGTGGCCAATTCCTTCTTCGCTTTGGCATCGCCACTTTTTGCAGTGCGCTCAACTTTGCTGATTTTTTTTTCTACCGAATCAAGGTCCCGCAATTGAAGTTCGGTGTCGATCACTTCTTTATCTCCAACCGGGTCCACCTTGCCGGCCACGTGAATGATGTTATCGTTTTCGAAGCAGCGCACTACATGGGCGATAGCATCCACCTCGCGTATGTTGGCCAGAAACTGGTTGCCCAATCCTTCGCCTTTGCTGGCACCTTTTACAAGCCCGGCAATATCCACAAACTCAAAACTGGTGGGAATTACTTTTTGTGGATTGACCAATCCTGTCAAAATTTTAAGCCTGTCGTCAGGAACCGAAATGACACCTACGTTGGGTTCAATGGTGCAGAAGGGAAAGTTTGCCGCCTCGGCTTTGTTATTTGAAATCGCATTGAACAGGGTTGATTTGCCAACATTTGGAAGGCCTACTATTCCGCACTTTAATCCCATACTGTTTTACTAATTTTAAATGAGGCGCAAATATAAGTGAACAGGCTTAAAAAAAAGAAGCCACGCAATTTGCGTGGCAACTTCGGTTCAGGGTTAGGTTATTTTTTTAATCCCACTTCAGTTCGGAGTCAACGGCCGCAGGTTGCTCAGAATTTACCACAGAAATTTTAGCTGGCTCTTCCTCTTTTTCGCGGGCGTGCTCAAACGAATCAAAATCCACATCGGGCAATAGTTCGGTCTTTACATGGTTCACCGTGTTGTTCAAAGCCTCCAAGAACTTGTTAAAGTCCTCTTTGTAGAGAAAAATTTTGTGCTTTTCTTACGTAAAGCCCTCATCGTCCTTGTTATACCTTTTCTTACTCTCGGTAATGGTAAGGTAATAGTCATTGGAACGGGTTGACTTTACGTCAAAGAAATAGGTACGCTTGCCTGCCTTCACTTTTTCGGAGAAGATCTCTTCTCGTACGTTTGTCTTGTTCTCTTCCACAGATTTTTGGTTTTGGGTTAGGTTTCGGGCAAAAATGGTTAAATCGAAGGTAATATTTATAATATTTATTGCAAATGGTAGCAATAGATTTGTTGGCAAAATCAATAGATTCCCATCTAAAAAAGGTCTAAACCTTAAAGCGGCAAGCATTTTATAATACGATGAGCATACGAATAGAAGATTTACAATTGTCGGCCAGCCTCGAATTGTTGGCCAAGCAGTTGGTAGAAGGCTTTATCACGGGACTTCACAAGTCACCCTATCACGGTTTTTCGGTGGAGTTTGCCGAGCACCGCCTCTACAATGAAGGCCAAAGCACCCGCTACATAGATTGGAAAGTATTTGCCCGCACCGACAGGCTCTACACAAAGCAATTTGAAGAAGAAACAAACCTGCGCTGTGTAATAGCCATTGATTGTTCATCGAGCATGAACTATCCGATGGAAACAAAAGCCAAACTTAAATTCAGCATCTACTGTGCATCTGCCATTGCCTACCTTTTGCAAAAGCAACGCGATGCGGTGGGGCTCTGTTTGTTTTCCGATTCCATTGAAGAATTTACGCAAGTGCGGTCAACCGGGTCGCACATCAACAAACTGTTTGCTTCCTTGGAGAATAAATTAAAATCAAATGAGGTAGGCCAAAAGTCCACGCGTGTGGCACAGGTGCTTCATGAGATAGCTGAAAAAACACACAGGCGGTCGTTGGTGGTGCTTTTCAGCGATATGTTTGAAGGCGGAACGGATGACGAAGAAATTTTCAAGGCACTGCAACATTTAAAGCACAACAAGCACGAGGTGATACTTTTTCACGTAACCGACCACGACACCGAACTTGATTTTAAGTTTGGCGAGCGGCCTTA
>JANOQB010000012.1:0-5502 GCA_031422215.1 Cytophagales bacterium
GAAGGCCGGCCATATAAGCGTGCGAACCATCGGGGCCGTAGAGCGTGTTGTGCGCGCCAGAGTTTGTAAAAATTTGTTTTATCACCTCACCTGTTTCCGCGTCCACCACATTCCAATGTTCTTTCTCAAGAGTGGGCAGATCAATTATTTTTCCATCGGGCGACACAGAAAGCCGATCGCATCCACCTTCATATTTTTTCTCCCACACACTTTTTTCAGTGGCCAGGTCCACACGCTGCAACGCCTCCAGCGTAGTGATATAAATACTGTTAGTAGATAGGCTCACACCAACTCCCTTCACGTTCGATGGAGTGCCATCGTCTTTTAGGCCTCCGGTAGCAATGCGCTTTATCAATTTATAATTGTCCTCCATGTCATAGACCAAAATTCCATGACCACCATATTCCAGATAGTTGCGGACGCCCGGAACGGCCACGTATAAATATCGATTTACTTTAGCCGTGCCACCCGGTGCTATTTTTTTTTTGAGCAAGGGCGACTGTGCCGCGGAGAAGAGGAGCATGGTTCCCGTAAGGAGAAAGAGGAAAAATTTGTATTTCATACTGTGCATTAAGTAGGTGCGAGGTAGTTGTACTTAAAGGTATGGATTTTTAGATTTTGATATGCGATTAGCCAGGTCTATTTCAAAGTAACATGGGTGGGATGTACGGCAGTTTTGCAGCACTCAATTTTTCACGCAAAGGCGCTAAGAACTCGCTAAGAACTCAAAGTGAAAGCAAACTTTGCGCCTTTGCGTGAGATACATGCCATTTTGAAATAGACCCGATTAGCCCGCATGGCACACAATCAGTCAATCTCTGGGTTGTTTTCCTAAGATTAGAAAATCCCACAAATCCCCTTTATTTTTGCCCTCCTTAAAATTGAAGTGCCGCCATGATCGTGAAGACCCGTAATTATCGTTTGGAAAAGAAAGAGTATATCAAAATGGCCCTTAAAGCCATCTTACTGAAGCAATGGTGGGTGAGCCTTATTGTGCTGGCCATTTGCCTTTGCTATTTTTGGGTTGCCAGCATCTGGTGGTTTATTGGTGCGCTGCTTGGTGTGGGCTTGTATTTGTTGTTTTGGTGGATACAGTTTTATGGGGTCACTCAATTGGAGCAGGGCAAGATGTTGTTCGAGCGTTTTTCTTACGAGATAAACAGCCAGCAGATTATAATGAAACTCAACGCCCGCGAAGGTATGCCCATGAAGTGGGACCAAATAAAAAGTGCCCAGGTTGGCAAAGATCATTTTCTGCTTTTTGTGAACAAGGCCCAACTTATCCATTTGCCTTTTAAGATTTTCAACACAGACAACGAGCGCAAGTTTGTGATCAGCATTTTGAGGAATAAGGGATTGATTAAATAGATGCTGGCTGCTTGATTCTGGCAAGCAGTGTTTGGATATTTGACCTATGACCAGCCACGAGGATCAAGAGACAAACATCAAGAAAAAATATTCCCCCACCGAGGCGCTCGCTAAAATCCTCCGCTATTGTGCCTATCAGGAACGGAGCCACAAAGAAGTAAAGACTAAACTCTACGGCTACGGGCTTTATGCCAGCCAAGTTGACGAAATCATTTCACAGCTAATCACCGATGGCTTTCTCAACGAAGAGCGGTTTGCCAAAGCGTTTGCGGGAGGCAAGTTTCGCATTAAGAAATGGGGCAGGATGAAAATCAAAAATGAATTGGAATTTCTGGGGCTCACCAAAAACTGCATCCAAAGCGGCCTTAAAGAAATTGAACCATCCGACTACACCAAGACATTAAAAAACCTGATCAAAAAAAAATCAGCATTGATCAAAGAAGAAAACCTTTTTAAAAAGCGCGACAAAGTAGCCCGGTTTGTAATAGCCAAAGGTTATGAACCTGAGATGGCCTGGGAATATGTGCGCGATTTGATAGCCGATTAGGTGATTTGCAATTTGCCCGACATTCTGGATTTTTCTGATAACCGATCTTTCGCTTTTAACGTTATCACAGGCATCTATGAAATCACTTCTTCTGATCTTCTTGTTTTTCAATTCATTTGTGTGGGCTCAAAGCGAAGGCATGCGCACCAAGCATTTTAACACAAAAAAATTGATTGCATTGGAAGGCTACGACCCGGTAAGTTATTTTTCCAACAAACCAGAAGAAGGCAAGGATGAAATTAAATATTCTCACAAAGGAGTCACCTACCTTTTTGCCTCACAACAGAACCTGGCAAAATTCAAAGCCAGTCCCGAAAAATATGAGCCTGCCTATGGTGGCTGGTGCGCTTATGCCATGGGCGAAACGGGGGAGAAAGTAAAAATAGATCCTGAAACATTTAAAATTGTGGATGGAAAAGTTTACCTTTTTTATAATTTTTGGGGAAACAACACCCTCACCGATTGGAACAAAAGCGAAGGACCGTTAAAAGCAAAAGCCGATCAACACTGGAAGAAAATTGTTCAATAAACACTTAACAACCTTCTACTGTTTACATACTGATTTCGTTTATCTTTGCAACATCATAATTTTACCCTTAGATGATCCAACTTTCGCAGGCAGCCAACCATATTTTGAAACAATTATCTGATGTGATTGATCAGATCGCAGAGGAAGATTTTCGTAAACCCTCGGTGGAACTGAACGCAACCATAGGCCAGCACCTGCGCCACACCCTTGAGTTTTTCATTTGTCTTGAGCAAGGCTATGGCCACGGAGTAATCAACTACGACAAGCGGCTTCACAACAAGGCAATGGAAAACGACAAGTTCATTGCGTTGCACACAATACGCCAAGTGCAGGAATTTGTAACTGTAAACCAAGCAGATAAGCCGCTGCAATTGGAAGTAGGATATTCACCAAGCAGCGATGCGTGTGTTTCCGTAAGCACCAACTACATGCGCGAACTTATCTACAACATCGAGCATGCCGTGCACCACATGGCCATTATGAAAATAGGGATACGTGAAGTGGCCGGTTATGTCGCGTTGCCATCCGATTTTGGCATTGCCGTTTCCACCATCCGCTATAAGGAGGCCGAGCTTTCGGTGCAATAGTTTGCAATTGGCAAAAGCAAATTTTTTTAGAAGTAAGTTTTTCATCAAGCTCACCTCGTGGGAATATTGGCCCTTCGGGATCATACAAGCTCCGTTGTTTTTTATGTGGATGTGGTACTCGCTGAAAGAGCGATCGCTGTTTTATTTCTCGGCCTCCAACCCAACCATACTTACCGGGGGCATGATGGGCGAATCGAAATTTGATGTTCTGAAACTGGTGCCCGATGAAGTAAAGCCAAAAACCATATTTGTTTCAGTGCCCACTCTGGTGGAAACTGTTTTGGAACTCATGCAGCAAAACGGATTCACCTTTCCGGTGATTTTCAAACCCGACATGGGCGAGCGCGGCTGGATGGTGCGCAGGATAAAAAATGTGAAGGAAATTGAACAGTATCTGAAGGAAATGAAAATCGATTTTTTGATCCAGGAATTGATCGACCTTCCTTTGGAGTTTGGTGTGTTCTATGTACGGTTTCCTTCGCAGACAAATGGATTTGTCAACTCCATCACAGGTAAAGAATTTCTCACCATTGTGGGGGATGGAAAAAAAACGTTGCTGCAATTGATCTTCGAAAAAGACCGAGCCCTGATTCAATGGAATGTGCTGCGCACCGAATATGCCGACCGATTGGAAGAAGTTATTGAGGCTGGTAAAAAAGTTGAATTGGTTTCCATTGGCAATCATTGTTTGGGCACCACGTTTTTAAATTGCAACCATCTGATCTCACCCAAGCTAAACCGCACCTTTGACGAATTGAGCAAACGGATCAACGGATTTTATTTCGGGCGTTTTGATTTGCGTTGTGGTTCGGTGGAGGATTTGCAAAACGGCCATGTAAAAATCATGGAACTGAATGGATGCGGGGCCGAACCCGCCCATATCTATCATCCCGGCTCATCCTTGTTCAAAGCCATAGCTGTATTGATCACCCACGGACGCAACCTCTATCGCGTAAGCAAAGAAAACCACGAGTGCGGAGTTCCTTATCTTTCCTGGAAGGAAGGCAAACAGATTTATAAGCGCGCAAAAAAACAGATGGCTCCACAGGTATGATCGTTCAGGTTTTTTTAGCGGGCTTTATTTTCAGTTTTCTGGGATCGATACCTCCGGGCACCCTCAACCTGGCCGTGTTGCAATTGGGCATGGAGCATAAAATAAAAACCGCCCTTCGATTTTCTATAGCTGTTGCCATTATCGAATATCCGTATGCATGGATTGCCGTAGTGTTCGAAGATTGGGTCACTTCTTCGCCCGTGATCGTTGACAATTTTCAATTGATAACAGCTATTGTAATGATTGTGATAGGCGGCTTCACGCTGTGGTCGGCACGCAAGCCGAGCGAGTTCGCAGTAAAGTTTAATGAAAGTGGTTTTCGCAGGGGCATTGTGCTCAGCATACTCAACCCAATGGCCATTCCGTTTTGGATCGGCATCACCGCTTATTTAAAAGCACAAGGTTGGATCGACCTTTCTTCTCAAGCCTTGTTGCACAGCTACGTGTTGGGCACTTCGGTGGGCGTGATCATCCTTTTGATATTGTTTACTTTTTTGGCGAAACAATTGTCATCGTATGTAAAAGACAACCGCTATGTAAAGTTGGTGCCAGGGTTTACGCTGCTCGTGCTGGGGTTGTATGCGTTTGTGAGGTATTTGATTTAAATGTGAGTGCAGGTGCCCCTCAGCGGGGTTAACGAAAACGCAACCGCTAACCCGTTAAAAAATAGGCCGCATTTTAAGAGCGTACCGGCCTTTCAATTCTAAATAGTTTGTCAGTTTGCGATAGCTTAACAACGAAATATTCCTCCCTATTAAGTTCATCTGGTAGTTTGTCCTTTAGAATTGAAGCAACAAATTGAATGTTGTTTATATTAACGAACTCTGCAATTTTTACCAACTGGTTATCGTGCATCAATTCCTTTTTGTCGTTCAAGAGAAAATGCAAACACGGAATATTTTCTTCATCAGCAAATAAAGTGTAAGCCAAATCAAAGCAAGATATTTCGCCTTGTTTCTTTCCTGAACTCATATTCGCATTAAAGCAGCGGAACTTATATAATCTTTGCCCTTTTTTATTTGTCTCAATATCATATGTAACAGCATATTGTTCGCCATACAACTCACTTGAAATAGAAGCAAAGTATTTGTTGAATTTGTTAAGCTGTGTTTTTACAACTTGTTCAAAACTATCGCTGAAAAGTTCATTGTCAATTTCACTTAGTTGTTTGTTAAACTCTCTGATGTTGGAATCAACCTCACTCAACTGTTGAATAACATTTTCAAACTCACCTTTCTTTCTGTGCTTCTCAGTCAACTCGGCAATTACTTCTTCAAGTTCTTCAAACGAATCACTTTTTGAAATTGAAGTTGCTAATTGTTTTTCTTCCGTAAGTAACCGCCTCAGAGCATTGCTATTTTCTGATATAGATTTTTCAAGCGTAGGTAATTCTTTAGTGATAAATTTTACCTTCTCC
>JANOQB010000013.1:0-1824 GCA_031422215.1 Cytophagales bacterium
CTTCCACGCCCAAAAAAAGATTTGAGCAATGATTGGCCCGACATCTCGAAGAAACCAATCGATCATCCATTCGGTCCCTTCACCGATGGCTTCGGTGAGAGGCAACATAAACTCGGACCATTCAAACCCATTGAGGAAGAACGAAAATCAGTAGTCAGTAGTCAGTAGTCGGTAATCAGTAATCAGTAATCAGTAATCGGTAGTCAGTAATCGGTAGTCAGTGATCAGTAGTCGGTAGTCAGTGATCAGTAGTCGGTAATCGGTAATCAGAAATCGGTAAGAAACTTCAACTAACTTTACAGACAGACACAAACCATCTATCTTATGAAAAAAAATATCTTTATAGCTCTTCTCTTTATCGCAACGGTTGCCGCAGCGCAGGATCATCCTCAAATAATTTTGCACTTGCAATCGGCCGATACACTCGTGCACAAATCCATCGTTAACCAAATCAGCAATGTGAAAAAGGAATTTCCAACAGCGCAGATCGAGTTGGTATGCCACGGTCCCGGTCTCGAATTTTTGTTGAAATCAAAATCGAGGTATGTGAACAAGCTCGACAAAATGAAACTGAGCCAGGTCTCATTCGTTGGGTGCGAGTTTACCATGAGCCAAAGAAATATAAAGAAGGAAGACTTGGTGCCCTTTGCATCAACCGTTCCTTTCGGCTTGACCGAAATCATAAAAAAGCAGCAGGCAAAGTGGATCTATGTGAAGCTGGGATTTTAAAGTGGTTATTGAACTGATGTTACGCATTAGGCATTTTTCATTGTGTTTTCTTTGTGAAACTTCGTGTCTTGGCGCCTTTGTTGCTCAATTTTGTGTGTCTCACTTTTACACGAAGACACTAAGTCACAAAGAAAGCACGAAGTACGTAACATCAGTTATTGAAGTGAAGGCAATAATCTTTTTGGTATTTGCCCTTTTTATTTTTTCGGGATCAGAGGCCCAAGTGCAGAGCAGTGCTTTTAACCTTACGCTGAAAGCATTGCTATCGCATTCAGTGCCTGAAGTAACGGTACCTCAGTTAAAAGAGATGAGCATCGTGCTCCTGTTGGATGCCCGCGAAAAAGACGAGTATGAGGTGAGCCATATTGCGAATGCAAAATTGGTGGGATATGATCATTTCAAGGTGGAATCCCTTGGCGGGATTGATAAGAAGAAAAAAATTGTAGTCTATTGCTCTGTAGGTTATCGCAGCGAAAAAATTTCTGAAAAATTGAAGCATGCAGGGTTTACCGATGTATCTAATTTATACGGTGGCATTTTTGAGTGGGTGAACCAGGGGAACCTTGTTGTGGATAGCGATGGAAAGACAACTGAAGACATTCACGCTTACAACAAAACCTGGGGCGTGTGGCTGGATAAGGGAAATAAAGTTTATGAAAAAAAGTAATTCATAAATTCTTATATGCCCCAGCGGGGCAGCCTGTTTGTAGAAAATATTTCTGTGTCAGCGATATTTGCCCCAGCGGGGCAACCCCTGCCTTTGTCGGTGTTCTTCACCGACAAACGTGATGAACTACGATAACTGGAGAGCAATAGGTTTAAACAAAAGTATGGTTAGGTGCAGTATTTGGTGTGCATGTTGGTGAAGAACACCAACATGGGCGAGGGATGTTTGGGACTAAAGTCCCTTCTTGTTTGCTGTCAATTGCCACGGGCTTAAGCCCGTGGTAAATTGATAACCTGCTGGGAAGTGGGCTTTAGCCCAAGGATTTCAATTACTATATAAAAACAAACTATGTCAATCTATTCTAATGTGTGCAGTTGCTCTTTTTGCCAAGGCGAATCAATTTCCAAAAAGGAAAAGGAACTTAATAT
>JANOQB010000014.1:0-2883 GCA_031422215.1 Cytophagales bacterium
GATATCAATGAATGAACGCGAAGCATTTGTTGCAGATATGGAAGTCAAAGAGCAAAATCTTCCACCCGCAGAAATTGTTGAGCGTAAACTCATCCGCAATGGCACCCTCGAATTCCAAACAGAAGAAGTAAAAAAGACCAAAGAGGAAATCCAAATGATATGCAAAGAGTTAGATGCATACATCTCGTCTGAGAGTGAAAATAATTATGGCGAAAGGCTTCAATACAACCAGGTGATACGGGTGCCGTCCAACAAATTCGATGAACTCATTTTGCGCATTGAACCACTTGCAAAGAAAGTCGAAAATAAAAATATAAGCACCGAAGATGTGACCGAGGAGTTCATTGATGTTGAAGCACGCCTGAAAACAAAAAAGGAATTGGAAGCGCGTTACCGCGAGATTTTAGCGCAGGCAAAAACCGTGGAAGACATTATTTCGATTGAAAGCCAGATTGCCAATGTACGTGCTGAAATCGAATCTATGGAAGGAAGGTTGAAGTATCTGAAGAACCAGGTATCATTTAGCACACTCAATGTTACCTACTATGAAACCCTGGGCACCGATTTTGGGTTTGCCTCAAAATTTGTGGACTCGTTCAAAAGCGGTTGGGACAATCTCCTATCGTTCATCATACTCCTTATTACCCTTTGGCCTTTTGTGATTGCAGTCTCTTTGGCGGGAGTTTGGTGGTGGAGAAGGAGGAAGGGAAAAGTTGTAACCCCATAAGTCTATTTCTTTTCGGAACGGTGCAACACCCACACGTCATCATAAAAAATCTCTTTTGCATCCACTAACTCGCGGATCACTTCAATAAACAATTCCTTTTCTGTTGGATCAACGGATGTTTCAAGTTCTTCCACGGTGGATGGTTTCTTACCCAATAGAAAAAGTATCTGTTGCTCGTAGTCGTGCAGAGCGGTGAGGTTTTCTTTCTTCTTCTTGCCGATGCACACATCGCATACGCCACACACTTCGTAAGTCACTTCGTCAAAGTATTCCTGTATCACTTGCATGCGGCAGCGGTGATCTTGTTCGGTGTAGTGGATGATGGCTTCCATCTTGGCAAAATGAAGGTCTCTCCTTCTGTCAAATTCCGTTTTGTCTATAGCCAGCATGGTTGCATCCTGCCGCTTGGTGAGGAAAGTTATTTTCGGGCTTTCGTTTTTAGGTTCATATACCATCAACTGAAGTTTGTGAAGTTGCTCCAATTGAATCTTCACTTCTTCCAAAGAGAGCTTCATCATGTTTGCTATCTGATATTCAGAGATGGCAGTGAAATCGGTATATAGTTCCCCTCCGTACAAGCGCATCAGTGCTTTTATCAATGGGTCGAAATGCACGTGCGCAATCTGAAATTCATACAACCTTTTTTTGTCTATCGAGATATGCAGCACCGAAGGCCGGTAAAAACTTTCGTTCAATTGAATGAACCCAAACTCTTCCAATTTTTTGAGAGTGGGATACACCACCACCGATTTCATTTCAAATTTTTTGCAAAACTTTTCAATTTCAAAATCATAACTCTCGCCCATGCTGCTGCCCAGTGCGATCTGATAATAGTTGGCCAGCGCCTGATAAACCTTTTTCAATTGATCGATGTCGGGCTGCGATTGTTTCACTTTGTTGCGCAGGCCCAGCACATCCACCTCGTGAAAAATAATGGCTGCATACGCCCGCTTGCCATCGCGCCCGGCCCGGCCCGCCTCCTGATAATACGATTCAAGATTCTCAGGCAAATCCATGTGCACCACTACGCGCACATCGGCCTTGTTGATGCCCATGCCAAACGCATTGGTGGCTACCATAACCCGCGTGCGGTTGGTGATCCACTCGTCTTGCTTGGCCATGCGCTCGGCATGATCCAACCCCGCATGGTAGTAGGTGGAAGAGATTTTATTTTTTTCTAAAAACTTGGCGAGTGCCACTGTTCCCTTGCGCGACCTCACATACACGATGGCAACTCCGTTTACTTTGCCCAATACCTCCAAGAGTTTTTTTTCTTTTACTTCCGTCTTGCGAACCACAAACGAAATGTTCTCCCTGGCAAAACTCTTTTGAAATAGGGCGGGCAATTTCAATTCCAGTTTACTGATGATATCTTCCTTCACCAACTTAGTGGCCGAAGCGGTGAGCGCAATGAAAGGAACATCGGGCTTCAATTTTCTAAGCTCGGCAATTTGCAGATAGGGCGGCCGGAAGTCATAACCCCATTGCGAAATACAATGCGCCTCGTCAATCGCCACGAGGCACACATTCATTTTTTTTACCCGCACCTGAAAGAGTTCGGTTTGCAACCGCTCGGGCGTGAGGTAAAGAAATTTTTGCTTGCCGTAAATGCAATTGTCTAATGTGATGTCAATTTCGCGTGCATGCATGCCCGAATGAACAGCCACTGCGGCAATGCCCAGTTGCTTCAGTTGTTTTACCTGATCTTGCATCAAGGCGATGAGCGGGGTGATCACGAGGCAAATACCCTCCTGCATCATCGCGGGCACCTGAAAGCAAACTGACTTGCCTCCACCCGTGGGAAGGATGGCAACCACATCCTGCATCTTCATCACCGCCTGAATGATTTCTTCCTGAGGTGAACGGAATTGATTGTAGCCCCAATATTTTTTAAGTACTTCTGTGGCAGTCACCGGGCTGGTTTAGGATAGAAACAAAAACAAAAACAAACTCAAATTCAAATTCAAAACCTACGACTCCAACATTCTGACTTCTCACTTCAAATTCAATCCCGATAGCTATCAGGACAAACTCAAAACTAAGACTCCTACATTCTGACTTCTGACTTCTAAATTCTGACTTCTGTTCCTATCTCCTATCTCCTATCTCCTAACTCCTAACACCTAACTACTATCTCCTAACTCCTAACTCCTAAC
>JANOQB010000015.1:0-12036 GCA_031422215.1 Cytophagales bacterium
CTGGCCTACTCCATCGCCAAACAAAATTTCAGGGCGAATGGAAACAACCGCGTGGTGCTTGCCACGGATGGCGATTTTAATGTGGGCGAATCCAGCAATGGTGCCATGGAAAACCTGATCGAAGAAAAAAGAAAAGAAGGTGTATTCCTTACCGTGCTGGGATTTGGAACAGGCAACTACAAAGACTCCAAAATGGAAACCATTGCCGACAAAGGGAACGGAAATTATTTTTACATCGATTCGATACTCGAAGCCCAAAAAGCATTGGTGAATGAATTTGGGGGCACGCTGTTTACTATCGCCAAAGACGTAAAACTCCAGATTGAATTTAATCCCGCCAAGGTGAAAGCCTATCGCCTGATTGGATATGAAAACCGTTTGTTACGGGACGAAGATTTTAATGACGACAAAAAAGATGCTGGCGAATTGGGCTCTGGCCATACCGTAACGGCCCTGTATGAAATTATCCCAACCGGAGTTGACAGCGGGTTTGGTAAAGTGGACGATTTGAAATATCAAAAACCAAATAGAGTTGCCACATCTTCAAATGACAATGAAGTGATGACGGTGAAATTCCGTTACAAAAAACCGGACGGCAATGTGAGCAAATTGATTGTGCACCCGTTGGTGGATGAGAACGTGAGCATAACCAAAACTTCCGACAACTTCCGATGGTCCGCTTCGGTAGCATCGGTGGGCATGTTGCTGCGCGGGTCGGAATATGTAAAAGATTTTACTTTTCAGGAAGCACTTCAATTGGCTCAAGGTGCCAGAGGCCAAGATATAAATGGATACAGGATTGAGTTTATAAATCTGGTGAAGTCATGTAGTTCTTTGGCAAACAATTAGTTTTTCTTTTACCGTGCCAGCCCCCCAAGGTTTTTAAAAACCTTGGGGGGGCTAATACCCACGAACATCGACTGCGGCATTTTGAAATGCACCCATCTGGGGTGTCAGTTAAAACTGTACGTGTGACCGAGCCTTTTTGAAATGCATCCCATAGTTATGTTGCTCAATCTTCCTGTTATCACCTGATTAAACTATTTTAGCAAAAAAATCCACTTGATCTATTATACATTCTCCATTTGGGCACTGCAACTGCTTTACCGCATGGCTGCACCCTTTCATGCCAAGGCTCAACTTTTTGTAAAAGGGAGGTATGGCATTTTTGAGAAGCTGAAGTTTGCCTTTGCCGATAACAAGGCTCCCATACTTTGGATGCACTGCGCATCATTGGGGGAATTTGAACAAGGCCGTCCGGTTATGGAAGCGTTCAAAAAGCAAAATCCGGGTTATAAAATCCTCCTCACTTTCTTTTCTCCTTCCGGCTACGAACCGCGAAAGGATTACCGTTATGCGGATCATGTTTTCTATTTGCCGTGGGACCTTCCCGGCAACGCCAAACAATTCATCGGCATCACCAAACCTGCCATTGCCATTTTTATCAAGTATGAATTTTGGCATCACTACGCCAGCGAATTAAAAAGGAACAACATCCCGCTGCTTTCCGCTTCCAGTATCTTTCGTCCACACCAGGTTTTTTTTAACTGGTATGGTGGCTTCTTTCGTAGCACCTTAAAAAAATTCACGCACTTCTTTGTGCAAACGCCACAAAGCATAGAGTTGCTAAAAAAAATTGGGATAACAGAAACCACCCTGGCCGGAGATACCCGCTTCGACCGTGTTTTTGAAATAACACAGCAACCTGTTGAAATTGAAATCGCCCGGAGGTTTAAAGGAAGCGAAAAAACTTTTGTGCTCGGAAGCATTTGGCCCGAAGACATGGATGTGCTTGCCCCATTTATCAATGAACACGGTGGCACCATCAAATTCATTCTTGCACCGCACGAGATCGATGATCTCTTCCTAAAACAAATAGAGGAATCGATCCACATAAAATCTTTTCGGTATTCCAAGCCACCACAAGACCTCGATTCATATTCTGTCATGATCATTGACAATGTGGGCATGCTTTCCAAACTTTATCGCTATGGCGAATTTGCTTATGTGGGAGGTGCCTTTGGCAAGGGCCTTCACAATATTTTGGAGGCTGCGTGTTATGGCATTCCTATTTTTTTTGGAAATAAAAACTACCAGAAATTCCAAGAGGCCAACGACTTGATCATGAGAGGCGGTGCATTTGCCATTGGCGATTATCCAACACTGAAAAAAAGCATTGAGTTGTTCAGCAACCATCCGGAAAGTTTTTTGTTGGCCTGTGAAGTTACACGCGAATATGTAAAGGAGAATTTGGGGGCCACTCAAAAAATAGTTTCCTACTGTAAAAAAATTATGAAAATATGAAAGGCCGCATTACAAAATCGACCGGCTCGTGGTATGAGGTGCTTACGGAAAGCGATAAAACGTATCCATGCCGCGTGCGGGGTAAATTCCGATTGGATGAATTCAAAGAATCCAACCCCGTGGCGGTGGGCGATTATGTAATGATTGAACTGGAACAAGAAGTAGGAACAATAACAGAAATACTTCCACGGCAAAACCACATGTTGCGCAAGTCCGTAAAGCGCACCGGTCATGCCAGTGTGTTGGCCGCCAATGTGGACCAGGTGATGTTGATAGCAACGGTAAAGCAGCCCCGCACCTCGTGGGGTTTCATTGATCGTTTTTTGGTTTCGGCAGAGTCCTTTCGCATCCCTCAACTTTTGGTTTTCAATAAAAGGGATTTGCTAAGTCTTGAGGCCATGGAAGAACTGAACCAGAAACTAAACATCTATACTTCATTCGGAGTGCACACCATGATCATTTCCGCCACCGCGGATGATGATGTTGAACGTGTAAGAGAAATGATGGAGGGGAAAACCACCTTGGTGGCGGGCCACTCGGGCGTAGGCAAATCCACGTTGCTCAACAGGTTGGGCGCACACATAGAACAAACCACGGGGTCCATCTCCAATTTTTCCGACAAAGGCACACATACCACCACGTTTGCCGAAATGTTCCAACTTGATCATGGTTCGTTCATCATCGATACTCCAGGCATCAAAGAATGGGGGTTGGTAGATATGGAGCCGCAGGAGATTTCGGATTATTTTCCTGAAATGCGCGATGCGCGATTGAAGTGCAAGTTCGGTGCCCGTTGCCTGCACATCAACGAGCCTGCGTGCGCCATCAAAGAAGCGGTGGAGAAAAATGAAATCGAGCAGAGCCGCTACGAAAGTTATTTGAGCATGGCATTGGGTGAGGATAACAGGAAGTAGATGAATTTACGGTTTCAGGGGATTGAGTGGGTGTGTATATTTGGGAGTTGGCGGCAAGCAACAGATTCGGCTAACCGACCAAAATTTTACACAAAATCTGAGACACATTATTCATTACCTTTGACAAAATTCCGTACGACAATGTTAACGATAAATACCATATTAAAAGAATTGAAAGACGTTCCGGTTAATAGACTTGAGGAACTTTATCAATTTGTCCATTCGCTGACACCTAAGACCAAACAAACAGTGAGTTTGAGGAAGAAAATTATCTCTTTTGGTGGAGCGTTTAACGACATGAGTAACAAGGACTACTCGGACTTTCTTAACCAGGCAAAGAAAGTAAGAGCAAACCTTTTCGACCGCAATATTGATCTATGAAACCATCTCTATTGGACACAGATATTCTTTCTGAATTTTTAAGAGGCAACCCGATAGTTATTACCAAAGTTGATGATCAATTGAAAGAATATGTTTTTATAAGCTTAAGCATCATTACCTACTATGAAATCCTTAATGGACTTTCATACAAAGACGCAAGAAAGCAGATGGTAAGATTTGAAAAGTTTGTGGAGTTGAACAAAGTAATTCCGCTGACATTACGTATGTCAAAAACGGCAGCAGCAATTCAAGCTGACCTAAAGAAAAAAAGGAACTGAAATCGGACACACAGATACTTTAATTGCAGGTATTGCAATGACAAGTGAACTTCAACTGGTGACAAATAACACTGACCATTTTAAGAGAATCAAAGGGCTTGAAATTACAAACTGGACAAAGTAGGAGGAGAAGTTGCCAGCCGCTAACATATAAGGCTTAAAACGAAGCCCAGCCACACACCAAACCCCGCTACGAAGAGCATCGCTTTCTTGGCTGGGCTTCGTTTTAAGCCTCTGTTGAACTGAGGCTTCGGTAGCAGCTGGAGGTGGCTACTCTATATTGTAATTGGGACAAATACCTTGCAAAAGCGCACCACTGCCGAAAAACAAAGTAGCAATAGCATGAAATGAAAAATTTGAAACAAACCTTTGCGCATAAACCGCAAAAATAACTTGCCCAAAGTCAAAAGAAGCCGGGGTGAACTCAAATCGATCTCAACAATTTCCAAAAGGCAAAGGCCATTCTAAAATCTAATGACCGGAGCGAAACCCTTATTTCATACCGCAATCTTCTGCGCAAAGCATCTGCCTCTTTCCGGTTTCGGTTCAGCAGTTTAATTTTTTTGCACACTTCTAAGGTGGACAACCGCTGTGGGTTGGCCCGCTCAAATTGTTTTGCCGACATGGATGACATTACTTCCCGCTTCTTAACCAGAACAGCTGGCGAATAAATAAATTTGAAATTGCGCGAAGCCCGTATCCACAAATCAAAATCTTCAAACGCCAACGATTCATCGTACCCACCGAGTGAATCCAACATTGCCTTGCGGAACATCATCGTAGGAGAACAGATAAAGTACCGTTCAATTAAATCTTTGTACACATCACCGGAAGGAATGGTTGCGTGAGGATATTTTTCTGAATGTGGTTTTATGGGATCGCCCGCTTCATGGATATACTGTGCATCGGAAAATGCAACCCCAAAATCTTCACCGGCATTTTTAAGTAGGCCCACACCTTCTTCAACACGAGTGGGCAGCAGCACATCATCGGCAGATAAATCAATAATGAATTCTCCCTTCGAAATCTTATACGCTTTGTTAAAAGTTTTACAATAGCCAATGTTCTTTCCGTTCATGATCAAGGTGGCCTGCGCATGGTGACCCATCCATTGCTTGATCACTTTTCCGCTGCCATCGGCACTGCCATCGTCAATCACAATCAATTCTAAGTTGGAATAGGTTTGATTGATTATCGAATCCAACGCCTCTGTAACAAACCGAGCTTGATTGTAGCAAACGCAAATAACGGTGACCAAGGGAGGTGTCATATCAATTGTTTCTCTATTCCGATTTAACGGTTGATCTGCACATGTTCACGCAAGTTTCTTGCATAGTGTAAGTTTTTCAGTAACCACTCCGCCTATCCGTTGCTTAAAATTGAGCAGCGGAATATTAGGTTTGTCATTTAACATGGAAGTGCCTAAGTCAAGAATGGACATGGAATTCTCTTTACAAAAATTATAGAGGGCCTCAATGATTGCAATAGCAGGGCTGTATTTATTGTACGCTGCATCATGGGCCAAATAAAAATTATACAGTACATGGTCCATTACTTTTATGGAAACAGAAGCAGCAATTATTTTTTGGTGATCCAACACCACAAAAAGAAAAAAGTCATCTTCGAAAACCTGTACCGTGTTCCTAAGTTCATCCAACGCCATCGACATGGCGTAACCCTTCAGCACTTGGTGCTTGCTAATAAAACTGTAAACGCTCTCAATGTTATCGATCGGTAATCTTATGCATACAAAATCCTTTTTATCGTATTGATTTAAAACAAGACGTTCGGAATCTTTGATGATCGATTTAAAGTCCACATCACGAACATAAATAACCGAACCAACTTCGGCCATCTCAACCTGATATCGCTTTTTTGTCAATGCTTCCTTCAAGCATGAAATAGCTGTTGGCGAATAGGCCAAAGGCGGTATCTTGATCTTTATTTCTATCACGCCATCATGCAAAAGGGAATGATCAATAAATCCAATAAAATCAAATAAAACACCTGGGGGCAATGTTTCAGAAAATTCAATGGAACCGAAGGGTGCCCGATAAGGGCTTTCAGCCTTTGTTCCGTTTACATGAGCATGAAAAAAACCTTCGATTCCTCTGCTGCTTTCATTCAGGATATAAAATGAAGTCCAATGGGTGCGTGATTGCAGGTGGCGGTGCGCTGCCGTATTAAAAAGCGAACCCGGGAAATTAAGTGCAAAGCCTGCGGGAGGAGTTCCTTGTATAAAAAGAAATTTTTCCAATCGATACGGTATTATATTTTAACTTATTGATGTTAGGTCTTCGTGCTTTCTTAGTGACTTGGTGCTTCGTGGCAAGGTGAAGAGTTCGGAAATTGAACCACGAAGGCGCCAAGACACGAAGTTTCACTAAGAAAAAACAATGAAATATGATTGATGAGTAACATCAGTAGCTTATTGATCTCAACAAACCTTGCTCATTACGCCTTCGTTTTCACTTTTGCCCAATCTTTAAACTGCCAAAAAATTGTTCCTGTGGTAAGGTGATTGCCTTTTGTGTCATGAATTTTTACTTCGCATGGCACTACCACCGCTTCTTGCGCTTGCAATGGCTTGATCACCTTTTCTTCCAACCATTCTTTTGAAATTGTAAACTCTGCTACCGCATCCATTTTTCCCTGATAATGATAATTCATTTCCAAGCGCTGCATGATCATGCGGTATTTTTTCATATCCAAACTGCTCAACAGCAAAAAGCCCGTGGCAAACTCCGATACAGTGGCCAGTCCGCACGCATGCAACCCGCGTATGTGATTGAAATTGCTTTTGCGATATGGCATAAGGATTTTTAACCGATATTCGCCAATCTCAATTATTTTAAAACCATGCGGCTTGTTGAAAGGCACCATCCGGCCGAGCGACCAATTGAGCAACATCAAATAAAAAGATGAATGTTTTGCTTTTTCAAGTACTTTGGCGGAATCAAACATAACTGTGGATTTACGATTTTAGGATTACGATTTACGATTAATAATTTCCAACTCAAATAAAAATGAAGAAAGTAGTTGTTCTGGGGGCAGGTTTAGTGGGCAAGGCCATCGCCATCGACCTTGCCAAAAAATTTGATGTCACTTCGGTGGATATCAATGAGCGGGCCTTATCCGAATTGAGCCGTATAAATATCAAAACGCAAAAGGCAGATATCGCCAATGGCACAGTGTTGGCTGCTTTGCTTCAGCCATTTGATTTGGTGGTAGGTGCCGTGCCTGGCTTTATGGGTTTTGAAACATGCAAGACGGTGATCGAAGCCGGAAAAAATTTGGTTGACATTTCCTTCTTCCCCGAAGACCCTTTTCTATTGGATGACCTGGCCAAAAGTAAAAATGTTACAGTTGTTACGGATTGCGGTGTGGCGCCCGGCATGGGCAATATCATTTTGGGTTATCACAATCAGAAAATGAAAATCAGTTCGTATGAATGTTTGGTGGGCGGCTTGCCCGTGGTGCGCGAGTGGCCCTACGAATACAAAGCGGTGTTCTCGCCCATCGATGTGATTGAAGAATATACACGGCCTGCCCGCTATGTTCAAAACGGCAAGGTTGTTATCAAAGAAGCCTTGTCGGATGCCGAGCTCATCCACTTTGCAGAAGTGGGAACATTGGAATCATGGAATTCGGATGGACTTCGGTCGCTGATAAAAACCATGGCACACATTCCAGACATGATCGAAAAAACACTGCGCTACCCGGGCTGTGTTGAGTACTTGCGCGTGTTGCGCGAAACCGGTTTCTTTTCTTACGAGGAACTGGATGTGAACGGAATGAAAGTGCGCCCTATTGATGTGACGGCCAAACTCTTGTTTCCCAAATGGAAATTAAAACCAGGCGAAGAAGAGTTTACCATTATGCGCATACGCATGGCTGGCGAAGAAAACGGACAACAGAAAACCATTCAGTACAACCTTTACGACCGCACTGAAAAATCGTCAGGCACCTTGAGCATGGCACGCACCACCGGCTACACGTGCACAGCCGCAGCCCACTTGGTGCTGGACGGAAAATATTCCCGCAAAGGAATAAGCCCGCCCGAATACGTAGGAGAAGAGGAAAGCAATTTTAAGTTCGTTCTGGATTACCTGAAAGAGAGAGGGGTGCTTTACAAAATAGACTATCGCGATAATTGACGATTGAACAGCATAAGCGACACTTTTGCAAACACTCAATTTTTCACCTGCTGCAAGGCAAGGTGCAAAGACGCTAAGAACGCAAAATGAAAGAAAGTCAAAGCCGTTTTAACCCCAGTGCGTACCATCCGTTAAAGAACAGCGATAAGATATCCTGCTGAACTTACCAACCCTGCCAACAACATCCAGCCTACAATTTTGTTCAACAGTTTCCTTTCGGCCCCCCGCCCATTGCGCCAAAGAAAAAATCCGATGATGGCGAAAGGAAAAACAAAAACCACATTGAAGTAGTAAAACCAAGCCCATCCCAACAACAAAAACCAAGTAGCACATAGCAAGGCCCCTTGGGAACATTTTTCCGAAAACTATTGTCTATACAACAATTGTCTATATTTTGTATTAAAATCCCGATTATGAATACTGTATTGCACAAAGCCAGCACCCGCGGCCATGCCAACCACGGCTGGCTCGACACCAGCCACACCTTTAGCTTTGCACACTATTATGATCCTGCCCGCATGCACTTTGGAGCACTGCGTGTTTTAAACGATGACTTTGTTGATGGCGGAAAAGGTTTCGGTACTCACCCGCACGATAACTTGGAAATTATTTCTATTCCCCTGGCGGGGGATCTGGAACACAAAGACAGCATGGGCAACGTGGCTGTGATCAAACAAAATGACGTTCAGATTTTAAGTGCTGGCACTGGCATATCTCATTCGGAATACAACAAGAACCCCGATAAAAAAGTAAACTTCCTACAGATATGGGTGTTTCCAAAAGTGAAGAACATCAAACCGCGCTACGATCAAATCAGTTTTAAGCCAGAGGATCGCGTAAACAAACTTCAACAGATTGTGGGCCCTTCAAAAGCTGACGATGGGGTTTGGATAAATCAGGATGCCTGGTTTCATCTCGGCAATCTGAAAAAAGGATTTGTCACCGACTATGCAATCAAACAGAATGGCAATGGTGTGTATGCTTTTGTCATTGATGGCGATATTACCATCAGCGGGCAACCGTTGAACAAGCGTGACGGCCTTGGCGTTTGGGATGTGGAGAAATTAAACCTGGTGGCCAACAACGATGCGCACGTGCTGCTAATGGAAGTGCCCATGATTGTATAATAGTTAAACACGTCATTATGAAATTAAGAACGGTATCTCGATTGCTTTACGCTGACAAGGTTGACATGGGAGGCTTTCCCGTTCGACAGCCTTTGCCCACACAACAGGTAAACCAGATTGATCCCTTTTTGCTTTTGCATCATGCGGATGTAAAAGCCCCTTCGCATATCGAACCCGATCATGCCGGCATTGGGCCCCATCCTCACAGAGGTTTTTCTCCTGTAACGTTCATTTTTAAAGGCGGTGTGCACCACCGCGACAGTCGCGGCAACAACAGCACCATTTATGCCGGAGGTGCCCAGTGGATGAATGCAGGCATGGGCATACTCCATAGCGAACGGCCACCCCACGACATACACGAAATTGGCGGGCGGCAGGAAATCATCCAGTTGTGGATAAACACACCAGCAAAAAATAAAATGGATATGCCTGCATACTTTCCGCTTAGCGCGGAGGAAGCACCCACCATAAAAAGTGAAGATGGAAAAGTAAATGGAAAAGTATTCTCCGGTGAAGTGCTTGGCGTAAAGGGACCAATACCATCACACACTATTGTTAACTCGGCCACTTTGGATTTGATGAAGGGAGGCAAAATTGAAATCCCCGTGCCGTCCACGCACAATGCGATGGTCTATCTGCTCGATGGCAAACTCAATGTCGCTGGCTTTGGAATGGTGGAAGGGTTGCACATCGTTCATTTTAAAAACGATGGCGAAGGAATATCCCTGGAGGCGTTAGAGAATACCCGCGTACTTTTTCTTAGTGGCGAACCACTGCATGAAGAAGTGGTTTCTTATGGGCCGTATGTAATGAACACGCAAACCCAAATCATGGAGGCCATGCGCGACTATCAAATGGGCAAGATGGGTGTGCTGATCGAAGAAAAAATCAATTAAAACGTAAACAATTAAAACCCAAACTTTGAAACTATGGAAACACAAAAACCAACCATCACCCAAGCCTTGAAAGGCGGACTTATTGCAGGTGCCATCATCGCGCCTCCCCCCCAATTTTCAAAATGAACTGTTTGCCTGTTTCGCTGTTAAGATAACGTGAGCACGAAATTGAGCAGCAACATGAAGTGGACTGGCCCAACTATGAATTGCAAGACTATCGAGAGCCAACTTTATGTTAATTTTACAACACACTAAGTAGTATGGAGACACAACAAACAACAATGCAGAAGTCAACCGAGTTTGAATTGGAAGTACTGCCGGAAATCCAAAACAGGAGGAGCAGAAGGGCATATTCCAGCACACCTTTAGAGAGCGAAAAAATTCAATCCTTGTTTGAAGCCGCACGGTGGGCACCCTCCAGCTTGAACGAGCAACCGTGGACGTACATCTACGCCACCAAAGACCAACCAGAACTATGGAACAAATTGCTCAGCGTGTTAAATGAAGGCAACATTACGTGGGCTTCGGATGCGCCACTTCTTGTTTTAAGTCTTTACCGAAAAAATCTGTTGCGCAACAATCAGCCCAATGGATCGGCCAAATATGATTTGGGAGGGGCCAATGCATTCCTATCCTTGCAAGCCACAAGCTTGGGATTGAACGTTCACCAGATGGGGGGCTACGATCGCCAGAAGGCAAAAGATGTGTTGAACATTCCCGACTCGTTTGATTTTGGCGTGATGATGGCGATCGGCTATCCAGGCGACCCTGCCACACTTTCTGAAAACTTGAAACAGCGCGAAGTTGCCCCCCGCGAGCGGTACGTTGTGCAGGAGTTTGCCATGAACAAATCGTTTTAACAGATGGAAGAAAAAATTGCGATAGCTACTATCTCGGATGAAATTTACCGCACCGAACTAACGGCAGGCAACCATCGGTTGATTGCCGATGAGCCCGAAGATGTGGGAGGAAAAAATCTGGGCCCACGGCCCGGTGATTTTTTGCGCATGTCACTCGCTTCATGCACGGCCATTACCTTGCGCATGTATGCCAACCGCAAAAAGTTTGATGTGCAGCAAATTGAAGTAACCGTAGCAAGTGAAGAGGTTGAAGGAAAAACAATTTTCAATTCCAGTATTAAAATACAAGGTAACTTGGATGAGCAACAACGCCAGCGCATGCTACAGATAGCAAAACTCTGCCCCGTTCATAAGGCACTTACCAACCCGATCGAAATTGAAACAACACTGAACACCTAAACACTTTATCATGAAGGACATCACAAAAACTTATACCAACGGAGAAGTCACCATTGTGTGGAAGCCTTCCGTTTGCATCCACTCAGCTATTTGCATGAATGGATTGGGCGAAGTGTTCCATCCCCAGGAATTGCCCTGGATCACACCCGAAAAATCCACCACCGAAAAAATTATCGATCAGATAAAAAAATGCCCATCGGGTGCTCTCAGCTATTACCTGAACGCTGACTCAAAAGATGAAGCTGTAAACGTGGAAGCAGAAACGATCATAGAAACAATTCCCAACGGCCCCTTGATGGTCTATGGAAATGTGAACATAAAAAATCCTTCCGGGGTGATCACCAAAAGTAACAAGGCCACTGCATTTTGCCGTTGTGGTGGTTCGCAAAACAAACCCTTCTGCGATGGCACACACAGAAAGAACGGGTTTCAGGGGTAGAATTTATGGAGGCACATACTCAACAACTATCAACTTCTTAATAGCGGGAAATTTAAACTCAAAGCGCGCAGAGGTCTACACAAAGTTTCGCAAAGCCTGAATGCAATTTATGCACCCATCATTACACCCATTGCAATCCTAAACTATTTCCCCTTAAATCCTGTAGCGAATATTTATCTTTGAAACTCAAGTGCGCTGGCCGGACAAAAAGGCGGGGGTGCGGTTGGATGCGGGAGGAAGCATCTTTTTGTCTTGATTTTTTTTGGGTACTTTTTTGTATC
>JANOQB010000016.1:0-5133 GCA_031422215.1 Cytophagales bacterium
TATAACTCCATCACCGATTTGCAGCAAAGCAACATTGGCCTCAACAATGAGGAATTCAGTTCGGGTGGTGAAACAGAGTTTATCAAACCCTATGTGGAAATAGCCCACCCCGGAAACATCGAAGAGTTTAAAGAAGAATTGATCTTTAAATTTTCTGAACTGATGCTGAACGAAATGATGTTTGGCGGAAGTTTGAAAGACATGTTTCAAAACGCGGTGTTGCTCAACCTGCCCGATTGGTTTGTGAGCGGGGCTTCGCGCTATGTGGCCAAAGGCTGGAATGAAGAGATGGATGATTTTGTGAGGCAATTTATAAAGAGCAGAAAGGTCAATAAAGCACTGAAGCAAACCGGAAGAGAATCTGCGCTGATCGGCCAATCGATCTGGAATTTTATAGTTGAGAAATACGGCAAGAGCAGTGTCAACAATATTTTGAATTACACGCGCATAATCCGCAATGAAGAAAAAAGTGTGCTGCTTACTATGGGCATCCCGTTCAAGCAGTTGATGCTGGAATGGAAAAATTATTATAGCACCATGGAGCAGGGCGTGGCCAAAAGTTATGTGAGCCCATCCGATTCCAACCGTTTTAGTTATCGGCAAAACAAAACCGTGGTTTTCACTACCGTAAAAATTAGCCCAGACGGAAAAAAGATTGCGTTCGCAGAAAACGACCGGGGCAAGTTTAGCGTGATCGTGAAGTCGTTGGAAAATGGAAAGGAATCGGTGATCCTCAATGGTGGAAACAAAGTAATAAAACAAGATGTGGACTACCGGGTGCCACTGATAAGCTGGGCCGATGCCAATACCCTAGGTGTGATCGGCACAAAAAATGGCCAATATGTTTTTTGGCTTTACGATCTGCTCACCAAAAGCAAATTGCCGCGCGAGTTGGACAAGTTCAGCAACATACGCAACTTCGATTTTTCGGGCAACGGCAGATTAGCTGTATTGAGTGCCGACTTTGAAGGGCAAAACGATTTGTTCCTCATCAGCAGCCGCAGGGACCGAACCCGCAGGTTGACCAACGACTTGTTTGACGACCTTGATCCATCGTTCATTCCAAACTCCAACACGATCGTGTTCAGTTCAAACCGCACCACGGATTCCCTTACCAATAAAGTAACTGATTACGTCAAATCGATAAACCGCTACAACCTCTTTCTTTTCAACTTGGACACCACCACCACGCAAGTAATTAAATTGACAAATACCTATGGAAGGGACTTTAAACCCAAGGCCATTGATGCAGACAATGTATTTTATCTGAGCGACCAGCGTGGCATTATCAATCTGTTCAAGTTCAACAAACAGTCGGGCATTTATTCGCAGGTGACAAACTTTGATTCAAGCATAAAAGATTACGACATTGATTTTGTAAACCGGTCGTTGGCGATGGTGATGACCAGCAAATTGAGGGAGAATATTTTTGTGCTGAACAATTTCAATTACGACCGCAACATTTTCACTCCGGCCAGCAGGCGCAAAGAAGTGATGCAGGCAAAAGTGATCACCGAGAAGCGCAAGCAAGAACAAGCACCGGCAAAAAACATGACTGTAAAGGATTTGATCAACCAACGGCTAAAAGAAAAACGCGACACCACCCAGCAAAAAACAGAATCGGTGAAGCAAGATTCGGTAATAAAAAAGACCGATGAGATCAATACCGATGCTTATACTTTCGATGTGCCCGAGCAGCAAGACACCCTAAAGCCCGCAGCCCCAAAAGAAAAACCCATCAACACAGACGATTATGTTTTTGAGGATGAGGCCGTGAAAGCCAAGCAGCCAAGCGAAACATTTCTTACGCGGTATATGAAAGCGCGTGAAGCCACCCGCGTAACGGGCCCCTTTCCGTATGACGCAAAATTCAGCTACGAAAGCGTGTCAACTAATTTTATGATCGATCCATTATGGGGATTGGGTGCGAAAATCGAAACGCAGATGAATGATATTTTGCAGAACATACGCATACTGGGCGGTTTTCAATTTGCGGTCAACCCGAGCCCAATAGCTGCTGACCCGAATGGATCAAGCCAAAGACTTGCCGACTTTAAAAATGGGAGTGTATATGGAGAAGTGCAATATGTGCCCTATCGCATTGACTACTCTGTTCGTTTTGATCGCAAAGTTCTTTATTGGGAGACTCCTCAGGAGCGTGCTGTGGATTCAGAACTTCAAAAGTATTCCTTCCAGAAAATTGAGTTTGGTGCTTCTTATCCTATTTCTGTGCGCACCCGCATATCTCTAAAACCGTTTCTCGGTTTCACGAAGTTCACAGATCGGGGAAAGAGTATTCCACAAGGTATTGGGCCCGAATTTAGATTGTCGGAGCATCAGGTTTTTTCGGGCGGAAAGCTCGAGGTGGTTTATGACAATTCGGTAACCACGGGCATGAATTTGATTGAGGGCACCCGTGGCAAAATATCAGCCGTTCACAACGCTGCCTTAGGCAACAGCCAGAAAAGTTTTTCCCGTATTTCGTTGGACGTGCGCCATTATCAAAAAATTTATAGAGAGATCGTGTTTGCCTTGAGAGGTTTTGCAGGTACATCGTTTGGTAACTCTCCAAAAAAATATCTTCTCGGTGGCGTGGACAATTGGGTTGCCCGGTCAATAAATATTGATGGACTTCAACATCCTTTTATCAGCAAAGTTGGTACCTACAACGAAAATCTATTGTTCACGGAATTTGCAACCAGCTTGCGCGGATTTGACTACGCCACCTTGTATGGCAACAATGCAGCCATCGGGAGCGCTGAGCTCCGCGTGCCGCTGATCCGCGCACTTTCCAGCGGCCCCATCACATCAAATTTTTTCAGGAACCTTCAGTTCACAGCGTTTTACGACATTGGCACCAGTTGGACGGGCGCCATTCCGCTCAACTCACTAAACAGTGTGCGCAAGAGAGTGGTGCCAGAAAATGAATCGGGCAGCCCTTTCAAAGTGGAGATCAATGAATACCTGAATCCGTGGCTCTATAGTTATGGGCTTGGCTTCCGCACCTTAATGTTGGGCTACTACATGAAATTTGATTTGGCATGGCCGGTAGAAAACTATACAGTAAAAGACCCCCGGCTTATGGTTAGTTTGGGTTTTGATTTTTGATTGGAATTGCCACGACCTTTAGGTCGTGGTTTATTGGTTTGTAAACAGGTCGGGCTTTAGCCCAATTGTATCTTTATCATTGCCATTCAAAAATATTTTTTTCTCCATTCGGCTAAAGCCGACTTTATCTTTACTCAATTAACCCACGACCTAAAGGTCGTGGCAATTTGAAACAGCGCATCCAAAATATAATAGGACTTAAAATTCTTAAAAGCAATTTCCCGTTCCTGGTGCAGGTAAATCCAAACTTGGTCAAAATTAAATTACCTTCGCCCAACGATTGAAACAATTTTCTCAATCGTTCTTAGCTATGATAAAATCCATGACAGGCTTTGGCCAGGCCACCCTGAACACAGGCGATGTAAACATTTCCGTAGAAGTAAAAAGCCTCAACTCAAAATTTCTTGATCTTAACCTTCGCTTGGCAAAGCAATTTTCCGAAAAGGAACTTGACCTGCGCAACATCATAGCCGAAAAATTGGAACGTGGCAAGGTGTCGCTCTCCATCGACTATCAGCAAACCGGGCGCGTGGAGATACGGCAATCATACAACGAAGCACTCTTTGTGGCCTACTACAACGAATTGAAAAAGTTGGCGACCAAAGTGAACACAACTTCGCACGATTATATTTTTCAGTTGGCTCTAAATTCCCCAGAGGTAATTCAAGGCAATGGCAAAGAAGAATTGGACCCGGCCGAGTGGGATCGGGTGAACAAACTGGTGGTGGAAGCCATTCAAAAATGCGAACAGTTCCGGTTGGCCGAAGGCAAAGTGCTCGAGGAAAAATTAGTTGGGTATATTCATGCTATTGGCGATGGGCTAAAGGAAGTGGAGACGCTCGACCCAAAGCGTGTTGAAAAAGTGCGCAGCAAAATCAAAGGCAGCATTACCGAATTTTTTGGCAGCGAAGGATTTGACCCAAACCGGCTTGAGCAAGAGATCATATTTTATATCGAGAAATTAGACATCCACGAGGAGCGCGTACGGTTAAAAACCCACCTCGACTATTTCTTAAAAGCCCTGGGCGACAAGCAATCCAACGGAAAAAAATTGGGGTTTATAGCCCAGGAAATTGGCCGCGAGATAAATACCATCGGCAGCAAAGCCAATGACGCAGAAATGCAAAAGCAGGTGGTGATGATGAAGGAAGAACTTGAAAAAATCAAAGAGCAGTTGAACAATGTGTTGTAACCCCAAATTTTCACCACTCACGTAAAGATTGTTTTGTGTTCTAAAATACATGGCTATTTTAGTTCCATAAAACACAAACCTGAATAACCATGAAAAAATTAAAATTGATCTTTCCCATTGCTTTGCTCATGTCAATAGCGATGTGGTCTTGCCAGAAACCAGCTACCCAAGAAGCTGCCAGTTCCGATCCAGTGCCGAATGCATTGACCGATGAAGAAAAAGCTGCTGGGTGGGAATTGCTGTTCGATGGAGCCACCTTAGACGGATGGAAACGGTACAATCATGACACCATTGGCCCACTCTGGACCGTGAAAGAGGGAATGATCGTGTGCGATGGAACTGCATTGGGTGAAAACTCCAAAGACCTTGGTTCGCTCACATCCATTAAAACCTTTGGCAACTTTGACCTGAGCGTGGAGTGGATGATAACACCCGGAGGGAATAGCGGAATACTTTACCACGTGGTGGAAAGCCCCGAGTATAAAACCGATTATGCCACTGGCCCCGAATATCAGGTGATGGACGATGCCGGCTGGAAAGGAGACTCTTTAAATGCTGCTCAAAAAGTGGGATCCAACTACGACATGTTTGAAGCACCTGCCACGAAAAAAGTTTTGCCCCCGGGCGAGTGGAACACTTCACGCATTGTTTATAACAACAGCCATGTTGAGCATTATCTTAACGGGGAAAAGACAGTGGAGTTTGATGAGGGCAGTGAAGAATACAACAAGCGATATAAGCAAAGCAAGTGGGTTGGTTTTCCGGGATGGAACAAATCGAAAACAGGGGCCATTTCATTGCAAGAACATGGTGCCCCGGTATATTATCGCTCT
>JANOQB010000017.1:0-2888 GCA_031422215.1 Cytophagales bacterium
GAAAAGATTTTTTTGCCTTCTGCCTGTGGTGGCGGTGGCACGTGCGCTATGTGCAAATGTGTGGTGGAGTCGGGTGGGGGCGATGTGCTGCCTACCGAAGTGGGCCACCTGAGCCGGCAAGAACAAAAAGCCCACGTGCGGCTTGGCTGCCAGGTGAAGGTGAAGCAAGACCTGAACATACACATACCGGAAGAAATTTTCGGGATCAAAAAGTGGGAGTGCGAAGTGGTTTCCAACTACAACGTGTCCACGTTCATAAAAGAATTTGTGGTGAAGTTGCCTCCTGGCGAAACGCTGAAATTTGAAGCCGGTGGATATATCCAAATTGATGTGCCCGAATTGAAAGTTGATTTTAGCACGATGGATATAACCCCTCACCCCGAACTGGGCCACAAGCAAGATGTCTTCCAGTCAGACTGGGATAAGTTTAAGCTGTGGGGCCTGAAGATGAAAAATGAAGAGCCCATCTTCCGCGCTTACTCCATGGCCAACCACCCAGCCGAAGGAAACATTGTGATGTTGAACATACGCATTGCCACCCCACCGTGGGACCGCGCCAACAACAAATGGATGGATGTAAACCCCGGCATTTGTTCTTCGTATGTTTTCTCGCGCAAGCCTGGCGACAAGGTGACGATATCCGGCCCTTATGGCGAGTTCCACATAAACAAAACACAACGCGAAATGATTTACATAGGTGGTGGTGCCGGCATGGCCCCTCTGCGCGCACAAATCTTCCACCTTTTTCATACAGAAAAAACCAATCGCAAAGTTTCGTACTGGTATGGTGGCCGCTCCAAAAAAGAACTTTTCTACACCGAGCATTTTAGAAAAATCGAAAAGCAGTTTCCCAATTTCAAATTTTACATTGCACTCTCCGAACCCCTTCCCGATGACAACTGGAAAGTGAACAAGAGTTTGGACGATACCGAGGCGGACGGATACACAGGCTTCATTCACAAAAGCCTGTTTGATAATTATCTGGCCAACCATCCTTCGCCCGAAGATGTGGAGTACTATCTCTGCGGCCCACCGTTGATGAACGCAGCCGTTTTGAAAATGCTCGATGACATGGGCATACCCAAAGAGAATGTGAGGTTTGACGATTTTGGTGGATAAAGGTTTACTTAAATAACTGATGTTACGCTTAGACCGAATTTCAATGTTTTTTCTTTGTCAAACTTCATGTCTTGGTGCCTTTGTGGCTCAAATTTCGCGTACCATCAAAGCGACATAGATATTTTAGTTGAACTCACCTATCCTATGAGCCTGCTCGATTTTGTTGGATTAAAGATTGAGTTGGAAGATATGCTCGGGAAGTCTGTAGATTTGGTTGAATACAAGGCCATCAAACCAATTATCAAAGACGGCATTTTGCAAAGTGAAATTAGGATATATGGATGAGCAGAGATCGGTTTTACTTTATCTCACAGACATTTTTGAATCCATTTGAAAAAATTGAAGATTATCTGAAAGGATTTGATTCAAATAGTTTTTTCGCTAACCAAGAAAAGCAAGACGCTGTTATCAGAAGAATTGAAATCATTGGTGAAGCAACTAAAAATATACCGATGGAGATCAGGAAAGATTATCCCGATGTTCCTTGGCGAAAAATGATCGGTATGAGAAACATAGTTATTCATGAATACTTTGGTGTTTTGTTGGAGTTGATTTGGGAAGTTGCGGCAAAGGATGTTTCTGAATTAAAACCGCTCATCAAGCAATTGATTAAAGAAGTCTCACAGTAATATTATGGATTTAACCATTCTCTTCTCGCCCATTGATGATGCCATTTACAACAAGCACTACCCAGTCAATTCGTTTTTCAAATACATAAAAGTATTTGGCGACAGCATGCCCGATTTCAGGGGAGCACACATGGCGATATTCGGTGTGCCCGAACAACGCGGCACCGATACCAATAAAGGATGCGCCAACGCCCCAGACGAAATAAGAAAAAAACTCTACTCATTAAAAAAAGGCAATGGTGCCTATCGCATTGTGGACCTGGGCAACCTAAACACGGGAATCGATTTGGACGAAACCCATGTGCGCGTTAGTGAAGTGTGCCGCATACTGTTGGAGAACAACGTGATGCCGGTGATACTCGGTGGCACACACGATCTCGACTATGGGCAATACCGTGGCTACGAAGAAATGGAAAAGCTGATCAATTTTTTAAACATCGATGCCTTTCTGGATTTGGAGGACAGCAAGGATGTCAACTCGGCCAATCAGCATATCCATAAAATTTTATTGCACGAGCCCAATTATCTTTTTGGTTACACTCACTTGGCGCATCAATCTTATCTGGTTGATCCATCTTCTGCAGCGATTTTGGAAAAACTTCATTTCGAAGCCTTTCGAGTTGGGCAAATGCGCACCGACCTTACGGAGATGGAACCCTCCATTCGCAATGCCGACTTGTTGTCGTTTGATGTCACGGCCATCCGCTCTTCCGATGCACCGGGCAACGCCAATGCCCAACCCTTTGGCCTTACTGGTGAAGAGGCTTGCCAACTTTGCTGGTATGCGGGCATGAACGAAAAATTAAGTTCGGCAGGATTTTATGAATACAACCCCGCCTTTGACGATGCGCATAAAAAAACGGCATCGGTGGTGGCCACTATGATCTGGTATTTTGTGGAAGGATTTTACAATCGCAAAAAGGAAAGCAACTTTAAGAGCAACGATTTTTTAAAGTATGTGGTTGCCATGCCGGTGGAGCCTGAGACCCTTACGTTTTACAAAAGCAAGGTGACCGAAAAATGGTGGATGGAAATCAGTTATCACCGGCCCGGTGCGCGCTACGAACGCAACAGCATTATTGCTTGTAGTTATGCCGACTACCAAACAGCCCAAAAAGGAGAAGTGCCAGAGCGGTATAT
>JANOQB010000018.1:0-6093 GCA_031422215.1 Cytophagales bacterium
ATTTCGCGGCCACGGTCGGTGCGGAAGTTGAAGCAAAGCACCACATCACCCTCTTTTATAGTGGCAAGAGGTTGGCCTGCTTCATCGGCAACAGCAATGGGTTTGATAAATTCATCGGTAACGCCAGCTTGATAAGATTTATCCAGAGCAACGAGCACATCCATAGTCTTTTCGCCCGTGCCATGCACGAGTAAATCGTAGGCAAGCTTCACGCGCTCCCATCGTTTGTCGCGGTCCATGGCGTAGTAGCGGCCTATCACACTCGCAATTTGTCCGGTGGTTTTTGCGATGTGATCTTTAAGATCGGTCAAATACCCAATGCCTCCTTTGGGGTCGGTATCGCGCCCATCCATAAACGCATGGATAAACACTTTTGTGAGCCCGTGATTGTTGGCAATGGTGCAGAGGCCCTTCAGGTGATCGATGTGCGAATGCACACCACCATCGGAAAGAAGGCCGATCAAATGAAAAGGCTTGTTGTTTTTTTTTGCGTAGGAAATCGCTTCCATCAAGACCGGGTTGCCGTCAAGTTCTTTATCTTCCACCGCTTTGTTTACGCGCACCAGATCCTGATACACCACACGGCCAGCACCAATGTTCATGTGGCCCACTTCAGAGTTTCCCATTTGCCCGGCAGGCAAACCCACGGCCAGGCCCGATGCTTCTAATTTGCTGTGGGGATATTTTTTGTACAAAGAGTTGATGTAGGGAGTCTGCGCGCTGTCAACAGCCGAAACTTTTGGGTTTTTGGCAATGCCCCAGCCATCCAATATCATCAATAGCACTTTCTTGTTCATGGTATTTTTGTTCGGTAAAAATTTGAGAGGCCAAATATACTGAGTACCGCGTAGCTTATGCTAAAAAAAGTGCCTGGTGCTGATTCGGATTTTGTCAAGGGGACCAAAAAGTCCGACTGTCATCGAGGCCATTGAGCCGCGATCTCCTTTTTGCACTGATAATTGGGATGCCGGGTCAAAGCCTGCCTGCTCGTGGGCGATTCGGCAAAGGCAGGTCCAGCATGACACACCGAACAATCTGGCCTTATTAGTCAACCCCAGCGACTGTATGGTTTTTTTGACCTGCATTGAGAGTTCTGATGTCAATATCAAAACAACATTTGTTAGGATTCAACCATTCATTGGCCGATAAAATTTTTCGATACCGGATTAATGGCATAATTTTGGACTGATCCTGAAACGCTATGAAGAGCAAAAAATTGACATTCACCATTTTCTTGATACTGATTTCGCAGTTGCTCTGGGCCCAAGCCGAAGTTTTTGCTTCCATCAAGGATGCCTTGAAGGCTGGAAGCGCCAAAGAAATCGTGAAATTTTTTAATCAATCGTTGGATATCAACCTGGAAGGGGAAATCAACACCTACAGCAAAGCACAATCGGAATTTGTGTTGCGCGATTTTTTCAAAAAGCACCCTCCCACCGATTTTGCCATTGTCCACACGGGTTCATCCAAAGGTGGGTTGCAATACGCCATTGGCGACTATAAAAGCAACGGAGAAACCTACACCGTGCTTATCCGCGTAAAGCAAGCAGGAGAAAATTATCTTGTGCACGAAATCAGTTTTGTGAAGGAGTAATGCGGCCGGCCTATCTCACCGATCAAGCCATCCGTGCGTTCATTAAAAGTGCGTTGGCCGAAGACATCGGTGAGGGCGACTTCTCAACATTGGCGGCCGTGCCTGCATCCAAATCAAGTAAAGCGCAGTTGCTCGTAAAAGATGATGGCATCATTGCCGGGCTTGAATTGGCCGAGCGGATTTTTCACGAAGTGGATCCGGCTTTGCACGTTACGTTTTTCAAACGCGATGGCGTGCCCATAAAAAATGGAGATGTTGCTTTTACAGTAGAAGGAACCTCACAAGCAATTTTATCGTCCGAACGCTTGGTGCTCAACTGCATGCAGCGCATGAGTGGCATTGCTACCTACACTAATCAGCTTTGTAAATTGATTGAAGGCACAGGGGCGCAACTGATGGACACACGCAAGACCACGCCCAACTTTAGGCTGATGGAAAAATGGGCCGTGGCCCTGGGTGGTGGAATGAACCATCGCTTTGCTTTGTACGACATGGTGATGCTAAAGGACAATCACGTGGACATGGCCGGAGGCATCCGTGCTGCGATAGAAAACACAAAAAAATATTTAGCCGAGAAGCATAAAAAGTTAAGGATCGAAATAGAAACCCGCAACCTGAAAGAAGTAGAAGAAGTGCTGCAGGTGGGCGGTGTGAATGTGATCATGCTCGACAACATGAGCAGGGAAGAAATGAAAAAAGCGGTGCTGATGATAGGCAGAAGATTTAAAACAGAAGCAAGCGGAGGCATCACAGAATCAAACTTGCGCTCTGTGGCCGAGTGTGGCGTGGACTATATTTCAGTAGGGGCACTTACGCACTCGGTGAAGAGTTTGGATTTGAGTTTGAAGGCGGAAAAATGATTTAAGATTTTTCCTCCGCCTCAACGCTCTCCATCTCCTGGCTTTTGAGTCTCTTCTCTTTCTTGTTCCGCTCAAGGGTATTATAAAACCAATAACTTGCTGCCAGTATTCCTGCCGATGGAAGAAGAAAAAGCAAATTTGGGTAAAGCCAATCAATTAAAAAGAGGGAAGCAGCCACACAGTTGATGGCATAAAACAACAATACCCCGCGCCTGAAGAAGATGAAAACAAGACTTGCCAACAGCAAGATGATAACAAAAGGAAGTGAATTCATTGTTCAGGTATTAGTATGAAATCCATAAGCAAGCCATCGTATAGGGTGACGAAGTTAATAAAAAAATGATTTTGAAAAATCACAACTGGATTCATCCGCACCTCTTTCCTCACCACTTAAACGCCTGCCGCGCCACCAATTTCCACTGGCCTTTTTCTTTTTGCCAAACCTGCAATACCCCAATGTTCAAGGATGCTTGAATTCCGTTGTTGATCAACTCTCCTTTTAAGGTATGCCGCACAATGGCAATGCCAGCAGAAAACTTCACACTGATCCCCGATAGATCAATGGACTTAAAATCATTTTTTCCGCTTACGATAGCCGCCATAAAAGCAGCTTTGTCTTCAATCGTGCCGCTGGAGTGGCCATAGCTAAGATCGGCAGAAGTCAGGTTGTCCAAGGCCTGTTGGTCCCCATCGATCATTGCTTTTCTAAGTTTCTCGATGGCGGCCGTTACTTCTTGTTCTTTGGCAGGCTGGGCCGCGGCCAGTGAAATTGTGCTTAACCAAAGCATTAGGATCAACATATTTTTCATAGTGTGGATTTAAGCACTCAATATCATAAAGGTTTAGCTATTGCGCAATTAACTTTTGGATGAGCGGGGTGAGAAAAGGTTTAAATGAAAAATAAACCAAGCCACACTAAAAGCGTAATTTACCATTGATATAATTGGCATTTAAGAATCCGATTTTATTTGCTATGATTAATGATTAATTGTTGTGATATATGATATCCCAATCATATTTACAATACGAATTGGTTCGTAGATCACTGTCGTACACATTCACTTAACCCCTATAAATTATGATCAAAAACTACAAAATCCAGAAGCGACTGTTGGTTAGTTTGCTTCTTTTGTTCGCGTTCTTTTCAGGGTTTTCGCAGGAGCGGAGAGTGGCGGGTCGGGTTACCGATGAGAGCAGCGCAGGCATGCCGGGTGTTAACATCCTAGTAAAAGGAACGGCCATAGGCACGGTGTCCGACAGTGAGGGAAATTTTATTATCAATGTGCCTTCCTCCGATGCGGTGCTGGTATTTTCTTTTGTGGGATATCTTACCAAAGAAATGCCGGCAGGTACACAGACCAATATTTCTGTAAACCTAGAGCCGGATGTTGTCGCTTTGTCGGAAGTGGTGGTGACCGCGCTGGGAATAGAACGGTCAGCAAAAAGTTTGGGGTATGCAACTTCAAAAGTATCTTCCGATCAGCTTTCCATAAACAGGACTCCCAACCTGATGAATTCATTGCAAGGCAAAATTGCTGGTGTAAATATTTCGTCATTGGGAACGGGGCCTGGCGGGACATCCAAAATTCGTATCCGCGGACAATCCTCCATCAATGGCCAGAATAGCCCGCTGATAGTTATTAATGGGGTGCCAATTGACAACACCAATTTCGGAACAAATCCAGGTAACCAAGGAAGTGATGGTGCCATTGGCAACAGGGGCGGTGGTGCCACTACCGATGGTGGGGATGGTTTAACCAGTATTAACCCCGATGATGTAGAGAGCATGACCGTATTGAAAGGTGCCGCTGCCGCTGCCTTGTATGGTTCACGTGCCAAGGATGGTGTTATCATGATCACAACAAAATCAAAAGGGAAAGAAAAAGGAATTGGTGTGACCTATAACATGAATTACATGAATGATCAGGTACTTGACTTTACTGATTATCAATATGAATTTGGTCAAGGCGAATATGGAGTAGGGCCAGCGTCTCCAGGCGCACCGGCCAACCCCGTTACTGGTCAATGGTCTTTTGGCCCACGGATTCAGCCGGGCATGACGCAGCTATTATATGACGACCCTGCAATACCCTATACTCCTCAAAAGAATAGGCTCTCTGAATTTTATAGAAACGGTAGTACACTCACCAACACAGTTTCTCTTTCGGCCACAAGCGATAAGGGTGGAATGAACCTTTCGGTTGCCAATATGAATGCTGATGGCATCACCCCAAATAACACATACACCCGTAAAACCATCAACTTGGGCATGGGTTATGATTTATCGGATAAATTGAGCTTTAAAGGCAATATCAATTATTCGAACGAGTACAATAAAAATCCTCCTGTAGTGTCTGAGCAAGATAACTCGATACCAACAGCATTATTGTCCATGGCCAATACAATGCCTTTGGATGTGCTTCGCGACAATCAATATAATTCCGCAGGCGGTGAATACAGCTATTCACGGTTTACGAACCGTACAAATCCTTATTGGGTATTGTCGGAAGTGAAACAGAACAATCGCAGAGACCGGTTGTTTGGAAATATCTCCGTTAAGTACGATTTCGCAAAATGGCTCTTTGCGCAAGTTCGCGTAGGGCAGGATTACTGGTCGCGCGATTCGGATTATATAAACGCACCTACGGGAAAGAACAATCTCAATCAAGGAGGCATTGCATCTGGGGAGGCAGGTTTTGTGAACGGAGTGTTTACGCAAGAAACACGCAGGTTTAGGGAAACCAATGTTGACTTCCTTGTTTCAGCCACCAAGGAGTTTGGTGACTTTGGGTTGAACATAACCGGGGGAGGCAACCAGATGTACAGACGATCCGATTTAAACAGTGTTCAAGTAACAGACTTTGTTGTTAAAGGACTTTACACAGTGCAGAATGGAAGGTTAAAAGATCCTATTTATGATCTTTCTGAAAGACAGGTGAACTCGCTCTATGGTTCAGCGGAAGTTAATTACAAACAGTTTCTCTACTTAAACGCAACAGCAAGGAACGACTGGTTCTCAACCTTGTCAAAGGATAACCGCAGCATTTTATACCCATCGGTTTCTTTAAGTTATGTCTTCTCAGAATCATTTGATCTGCCATCCTGGTTGAATTTTGGAAAATTAAGACTTGCGTATGCCGAGGCCGGTAGTGATACTGATGTGGGCCCCTATGCAGACAAACTGTTTTATAGTACCAGTGCTGCACCCTTTGCGGGCCAGCCTGTGGGCAGTACCGGCACCGTTGTGCCGAATGCAAATCTGAAACCAATGAGCATTGGAGAAACCGAGGTGGGTTTGGAATTGAAAATGCTTGACGGACGGTTAGGCGTTGATTTTGCAGCCTATCGCAAACTCACATCCGATCAGATAGTAAATGCCCAAATCTCCAATGCCTCCGGTTTTACCAATAGGCGCATCAACAGTGGTCAAAGCGAAAACAAAGGACTTGAAATGATGATCAATGTAGTGCCCGTCAAAACCAATGATTTTCAATGGGACTTCACCTTTAATGGAGCCTACAACATAACCAAAGTGCTAAGCCTATTGACCTCAACAGAGGGGGAAAGGATTACGGTTGGAAACCACGTGTTCAATGGCTTTTTGCAACAGATTGTTGGAGAAGAAATGGGACAAATTGT
>JANOQB010000019.1:0-1927 GCA_031422215.1 Cytophagales bacterium
AATCCTTACCAACTGGGTGGTAGAATTTGCCCAGGAAAATCTGATGAACGATAGGGCCTGGGATGTGCGCGGCAGTTTGCTCGATTTCTCGAAGGAAATTTTTAGCGAGGAATTTAAAAATATTGAAAGTGATCTGTACAAACTCAGCACCGATAAAACTTTCTTTCCGGATTTGTTAAACGAATTGAGAAAGATAAAGCACTCCTTTATTGGCACCATCAAGTCAAAAGCAACCGAGGCAGTTTCCCTCATTCAACTACACCACTTACACTTTAATGATTTTAAATATGGAGGTGGTGGTGCTTACAGTTATCTGACAAAGCTTTCGGTACTTGCTTCGGTCAACGATTTTAATGACAAAGAGAAAGGCAAGCGGGCTGAAAAGGAATATCAGCAGAGCATTCACTGGCCAAACAAGGACACACCACATAAAGCAGCAATTCAAAAACTTGCTGAAGACCGGCTCATTCCTTTGCTCAACGAAATCCTTGAGTTCCGGAAGAGAAACTTTTCGCGGGCATTGTCGGCAGAAGTGGCCATTGGCAATTTTTATTCCTTTGGCCTGATTGCCGATATATCGCGCAAGCTAAAAGAATACAAAGACGAAAACAGTGTGATGCTGTTGGCCGATGCTTCCCAATTTTTGTCGGGCGTGATCAACAACAGCGATACGCCTTTTATCTATGAGAAGGTGGGCTCGTTCTATAAAAATTTCCTCATCGATGAATTTCAAGATACGAGCCGGCTGCAATGGCAAAACTTTTTGCCTTTGTTGAACAACGGCCTCGATCAAGGCTACCCGAGTTTGGTGGTGGGCGATGTAAAGCAGGCGGTGTATCGCTGGCGTGGTGGCGATCTCAAGTTGCTTCAACAGCACGTAGAGGCACACATCGGAGACGATCGCACCACAGTAAAAAACCTCAATCAGAATTTCAGAAGTGCCAAACATGTTGTGGAGTTTAACAATGCACTTTTTGAATCTGGGGCCCACTGGGTATCCGGTCAAACGGGGCATTCTATTTCCATAGAAGCTTATCGCGATGTGGAGCAAGCAACATCAAAAGCTGAAAGTGGTTTTGTTCACGTGTTGTTTATTGCCACCCACGAAGAAGATGCATGGAGGGATCAGGCCATGCAACAGATACCAAAGCATCTGGAAAAGTTGCAACAGTTAGGGGCAGCGTTAAAAGACATTGCCATACTCGTTCGCACCAATGATGAAGGCCAGCAAATAGTGGCGCACTTGCTTCAGTACAAAAGTTCACCGCAGGCTCAACCCAACTGCAGGTACGATGTGGTCTCCAACGAGTCGTTGCGATTGGGTGGTGCTGCGTCTGTAAATTTATTGGTGAGTGCATTGAAATATCTGCTCAACACTGAAGATGCCATTGCCCGCGCCCAACTCGGCTACGAATATGCCCGCATGCACGAACCCAACCGCGAACTTACCGAAGTGTTTGCCGTCATCAACCAGATCAATTTTGAAAACAACCTGCCCCCGGAGTTTTCAAAGCAAAAAGTCTTTCTAAAAAAATTGCCCCTTTTTGAATTGACCGAAACATTGATTGGGATATTTGATTTGGGCTCATGCACAGGCGAACTGAGCTACCTGCTCACCTTTCAGGATTTGGTTTTGGATTTCACTTCACGTGAGCGCAATGACCTTGGTGCTTTTCTGGAATGGTGGGATGAGAACAAGGACAAAAAATCAATTCAGGTTTCGGGCGAAGTAAATGCTGCGCAAATACTCACTGTGCATAAATCGAAGGGCTTGCAATTTAAGTATGTCATCATCCCATTTTGTGCGTGGGACCTTGACCACAACAAGCCCGTGGCCCTTTGGGTAAATTCGGAAGAGCAACCTTTTGCCAAGGCGGGCCACCTGCCTGTGCGGTATTCAAGCACGTTGACTGAAACACTTTTTGCC
>JANOQB010000020.1:0-11539 GCA_031422215.1 Cytophagales bacterium
GCTGGCGTAGGCAGTTTTGCCTTAGTGGTTATGGTTATTTTGGGGTTGGAGTTTGTCGATTTTTCAATCCGTACACAAGAAAAACTTGAGTCTCTCACTGGCCTTAAGACTATGGGCACCGTGAATGAGATTGACAACCGTGACCTGAACCTTCAAAAGGCATTTGCCTCAAAAAGTAAATCCATTGAGATGGATCGGTTTGTTCACTCGTTGCGGAAACTGCGTTTTGATATACAAAATTCAAACTCAAAGTTCTTTTTGGTAACAAGCACACAGGACAATGTGGGGAAATCTTTCATCACTGTGTGTGTATCTTTTGCCCTAAGCCTCACCAACAAGCGGGTGTTGATTGTGGATACCAATTTTAAAAACAACTCGCTTACCAAATTATTGATCCCAAAATCAGAGAAGCAAAAATTGCTTGGAAAAGGCCTTATGGCAAAAACGATGTTGTTGTTAAAGGACGGAAAGAGCAACGGCAAAGCCGAAGACGGAACCTTTGCGGAGGATAGTGCTCATCACGAAGGGCAAAAATCCATTGTTCAACAGACGGTGTATGAAAATGTTGATATCATCGGGAATTATGGGGGCACCGAATCGCCCTTTGAAATACTGGCGGGCAAAGATTTTAGCGAGATGCTACGAAATCTGGGTTCTCAATACGATTACATTTTTCTGGAGGGTGCCTCACTCAACGAGTATTCCGATTCAAAAGAACTTTTGGAGTTTGCCGAAAAAATCATCCCTGTGTTCAGTGCCCATACCACCTTGAACAGCATGGATAAAGAATCCATCAAGTATTTGAAATCGGTGGAAGAAAAACTGATGGGGGCCATTTTGAACAAGGTTAATATAAAAGACCTTAAAGGTTAGTTATCCAGAGTTGTAATGACGCCCTCAAAAAATTCCTATTGGATTAAATCAGGGTTTTATTCAATGGGCTCAAGAATTTTTGTGCTCCTCTTTGGCTTTGGCAGTTTTTATATATTGGTCCGGTATTTTTCAAAAGAAGATTTTGGCACGTGGGCTATCTTCCTCACTATTGTAACCATTCTTGAAATGTCCAGAAATGGGCTCATTCAAAATGCACTGATCAAGTTGGTTCACTCCCATGATCAGAGCGATGAAGATAAAATTGTTTCTGCCTCCTGGATTTTAAACACAGCCTATACCGTATTTATCTTTTTTATGCTCTGGCTTTCCTCAGGGTTTGTGGCCGATCTTTTTAAAGCACCGGAAATAAAAACAATGTTCCTTTACTATGGAATAACCTTACTCCTTTTAATCCCATTTTCGCAATTCAATTATATCCAGCAATCAAAATTTAATTTTAGTGGGATTTTTTGGGGCACCTTTGCGCGAACAGGATCGTTCTTTCTTGCCAACTTGATCATTTACCTCCTTTCCATACCCATTACACTTTCTTCATTGGTGCTGATCCAGGCCTTTAGCACCTTCCTTGGACTGATCATTTCATACATTTCTGCACGTGAATTTCTGACCATGAAATTTGAATGGAATACAGATGCCATCAAGAAAGTATTTCACTTTGGAAAATATGTGATGGGCACCAATATATGTTCACTGGTTTACAAAAGCACCGATCAATTTGCCATTGGCTATTTTCTAAATACAGGCTCGGTGGCTAGCTACAATGCAGCTGTGCGGCTTTCCAACCTTATCGAATACCCAACCACCTCCATTGCAGAAATAGTGTACCCCAAAAGCACTTCGCAATACACAACGGGAGGTGAACAATCTTCTAAATCAATGTTCGAGCGGTCAGTTGGTGCTACGTTAGGGATTACCCTGCCAATAGTGGCCTTTGTGGCTTTGTTTGCGGAGCAAATTATTTACATAATTGCTGGCCCTGAGTATGGCGACTCCGTTCCTATTTTAAGGATTACCATTTTGTTTGGTTTGTTTACACCCTTTAGCCGTCAGTTTGGTACCGCCCTGGATTCTTCGGGCCGGCCAAAATTGAACTTCCAGATTTTAGTTGCCAGTGTGTTCATCAATCTTGTCACCAATGTTATTGGCATTCATTACTTCGGGCTGATGGGCGCATGTTATGGCACCTTGCTTTCTTACCTGATCATCTTTTTTATAAATAATTATTTTATGGTAAGGATATTTAAAATTGAACTAAGCTCGGTGTTTAAATATCTTGTTCAGTTCTACCCTATGCTGTTATCTATGATTGCAAAAACCATTAAGCTGAAGTAATACTTGTATGGCCACCCGGGTTGATATGGATATTGTGATTCTGGCCCTCGCGCGGTGGGATGGAGCCTACTCCTCTACGGCCTTTTCAATCGCCAAAGAGCTGTCGAAAACAAATCGGGTGTTTTATATTGATAACCCCTTTACGCTAAAAGATATGGTAAGCGGTTGGCGCTCGGCCCAAATACGGAAGAGGGTTTTGTCACTCCTCTTTGGCATCAAACCGTGCCATCAACTTGCTGGAAACAAGAATTTTTTTTGGGTGGCCCCGCCCGCTATCCTGCCCATCAATTTTTTGCCTCCCGGAAAAGTATATGACTTCTTTAGCCGTATCAATACCCTTGGAATAACTAAAACGCTAAAAAAGATTTTCAGGGAAAACCAGATAGATAATTTTATTTTCCTGAACATCTTCAACCCATTTTACCTTAGCGATATAAAGAAATTCAACCCCTCTTGTTCCGTGTATTATTGCGTGGATAATATGGTTGAGTCGAAATACATTGGCAAACATGGGGTTGAGCATGAGCGCAAAATAATGCGGCAATTTGATTTCACTATTTCAACTTCAAAATTCCTGCAAAAGTATGCCGCCACCTATTCGCGGGAGTCTCACTACCTGCCCAACGCGGCCGATTTTTCGTTGTTCAAAACTGCGCTCCTTATTGGTGATGATCAAAGGCCCATCGAATTGCAGCACGTAACCACAAAGGTGGTTGGCTACATCGGAAACGTGGAAGACCGGATTGACTTTGACCTTCTCCACGAGGTAATCAAATCAAACTCTGATAAATGCTTTCTGTTCATTGGCCCCATCAACAGCGATCAGTTTATAAAAAAGGGTTTTAATCTTTTGCCCAACGTGATCAGCAGCGGAAAGAAGAATTTACAAGAGCTGCCCCGATTTCTGAGATTTATTGATTGCGCCATAATCCCATTTAAAAAAAACAAACTTACGGAAGGCATTTACCCACTCAAGATCAATGAGTATCTGGCTGCGGGGCGCCCGGTTGTGTGCACCTCATTTTCTGAAGACATTTTGGGATTTAAAGACATCATTCAAATTGCCGATTCTGCCTACGCGTTCAGTCAGGCCATTCAACTGGCAATAGAAACCGACAATGAACAAAACAGGCAAGGCCGCATAGACAAAGCCAGCACCAATACCTGGCAAGACCGGGCCGAAAAATTTAGGCACCTCGTTTCAAATTATTCATAACTTTAAAGATGGAACAGCAGAAAAGAAACATACCATTTCACCATCAGGTAATGAAAACGGGGTTGATCCTTTTGGTGATCGCAACCTTAGTGGTGTTCTTTTGCATAATCGTAATCTTTTAAAAAGGTAAAAACGTGGAGTTGGTAAATCAAAAAGATGGGGGTGGGTTTAAGGACGTTTTACGAAGATCAAAATCCTATATAGTATGGCCATTGGCCATTGTAGGCTCTCTGTTTATCGCCTTCGGCACAATCAAGTTTGGGGTAGTTTTCGGAGGCATTGCCGTAGCTTTTCTGATTGGTTTGCCTGTGCTCATCTATTCCATGATCAACCTTCAGTTTGGGTCGATCGTTATCATATTGATTTCCTTCTTTCTAAGTAAGATCAATCGCCAGGTGGGCAATGTTCCGCTCGGTATTGTACTAGACCTTTTTTTGCTGATCATGCTGATCGGATTGGTTACACGAAAACCAAAAAGCAAGGATTCGGTAAAACAGAAAAACTACATTGGCTATGCCATCTGGGTTTGGGTAATTTATAACCTCTTTCAGTTTTTTAATCCGGCTGCCTCGCAGGAAGGCTGGCTCTATGTAGTGCGAAGTATTGCTATTTTGATGTTGTTTTTCTTTGTTTTCCGCGAGGCCATTGATAGCAAAGCGTTCTTGAAAACATTTATCCATGTTTGGATAGGCCTTGCCGTGCTGGCTGGCCTGTATGGATTGTTTCAGGAGTTTCACGGCTTGTTGCCAGGAGAGAGGGAATGGGTATTGGAAGATGAGGTACGAAAAAAATTATTTTATAATTGGGGCCGTTTCAGGATTTTTTCTTTTCTAAATGATCCTACCATTTTTGGTGTGCTCATGTCATTTACGGGGCTCATGTGCATTACACTTTTTATGGGGCCGTTCAGTTTCTTATATAGAGCAACAATGGCAACCTGTGCCGGCATCATGCTTTTGTCCATGCTTTACACCGGCACACGCACCGCGTATGTTATGTTCCCCGCTGGCTTTTTGGTTTATGCACTAATAACATTTCAAACACGAACCATTGCCATTAGTGCAGTGATTGGTTTGATTGGTGTCTTCATCATTTTTTCTGACATAAAAAGCCTTGGTCCCATTATGGGCACCAACGGGCTCAAGCGGTTGAGGTCAGCCTTTAGGCCATCCGAAGATCCATCTTTTCAAGTGCGCGAGCAAAGCCAGTCTATGATCAAGCCATTCATCCAGTCGCATCCGTTTGGCGCAGGTCTTGCCACGGTAAGCGTTTTGGGAAGAAAGTTTAACCCCAATTCGGAATTGGGCAACTTTGCCCCCGATAGCGGATATGTGCGTGTGGCTGTGGAGTTGGGTTGGGTTGGGCTGATCATTTACTCGGCCTTGTTTGGCGTAACCTTGTTTACCGGGATAACAAACTATTATACGCTCAAGGATCCGGAACTTAAAGCATACATGGCCAGCTTGGTGGCCGTGGTCTATTGCATTTCGGTAGGAAACTACCCCCAACAGGTAGTTATACAACCACCCACCAGCCTGCTTTTTTATGCCATGATGGCCATGATTGCTAAAATAAAATATCTCGATACAACATCTTTAAAATAAATGATCATGAAAACCTTGTTAACAATAATCTGTTTGGCAGCCTCTGTGTGGGTTTATTCGCAAGACATTGACTACAATAAAATTGTGTTGCCCCTGAAAGTAAGGACAACCTCCTTTGAGGAACGCCTTGTTCAATTAGCCTGGAGAAACCATCCAACCAACAAAATTGTAGCGCAAGGTGTTGAACTGTCAAAGACCAAAAGAACCATTGCCAGGTTGAGTTTTCTCGATCGCTTTTCCGCCTCTGGCAACATCAATGAGTTTACACTCGATCCAGCAAGGGACTTAAACAACAGGGGTAATTTTTACCCTCGCTATAATTTTGGTGTCAATTTTACCCTGGGCACTATTTTCGCGACACCAGTTCAAATAAAAGGCACTAAAATAGAATATGAAACCAGCCAACTTAAAGTGAACGAACGCATGATTGCCGTTCGCAGCGAAATCCTTACTTCGTTGGAGAGCTTAAAGGAACTGCACCAACTGTTGCGGTTGCGCCAACGAATGGAGGAAGACTACTTGGTGATGAGCAATGATGCTGAGAAGAAATTTTCGGCAGGCCAAATTCTAATGCAAGAATACCGGGATGCCATTGAAGCCCATGCTGGCCGCACCGCAGATGTGATACAGGCAAAATCTCAATTCAATCAAGCCAAGATTGCCGTGGAGGCCCTAGTAGGAGTAAGCCTCGATGAGATTGACGGCTATGCCGAATACATAAGACAACAGGAAAACTGAGGTTACTGCTTAGTCGTCTCACCACTTGAAATGTCTTGACGACTATACTCCATTTAATAATTTGATAATTCAATAAGACAAAATACAATTGAGGCACATTTCTATCTTTGGTTTCTTTTGTTGACCCTGTTCAAAAAGTTGGCGTTTTTTAGTTGGAGCAAATAGCATATTACAGATGAAATCTTCCCGGTATGATCTTATTGTAATAGGCACTGGCTTTGCCTCCACCTTCTTCTTAAAAAAATATCTCGATAAAAAGAAGGATGTCAAAGTACTTGTGTTAGAGCGTGGCCAGTTATTTCCATTCCAAGACAGGCTTCAGCAAAAAAAAGGGAAGCGCCCAGATTATGATAGCACTTTAATGAGCTATAATGATTGCATTGCCAACCCCGATAAAAACAAGCCGTGGGTTTTCGATCCTAACTTTGGAGGCAGTTCAAATTGCTGGTGGGGTGCCACCTTGCGGTTTATGCCCAACGACTTTAAGATCAAATCAAAATATGGTGTTGGGCTCGACTGGCCTTTAGGCTACGATGACTTAGAGGCATACTATACCGAAGCGGAAGAAATCATGTCCATATCGGGCCCTGAGCAGACACCCTTTTTGAGGAGCCGGCCATACATATTGCCTTCGCATACATTAAGCACGGTGGATAGGTTGCTGCAGAAAGAATATGGTTTAAATTATTTTAGTCAACCCACAGCCAGGGCAAGCAGGGCCGTGGGCGAAAGAGGCGAGTGTTGCTCCAGTTATACTTGCTCGGTTTGCCCAAACAATTCAAAGTTTACGATTGAAAATTCGATGGGCTCAGTTTACAACGATGACCGGGTGGAGCTTGTGATGAATGCCCAGGTCTATTCTTTTCTTCTTGAAGGTGACCAAGTGCGAAAAGTATTGTTTACAAAAGATGCTTTGCAGCAAGAGGCCGAAGGTGAAGTAGTTGCGTTGGGCGCAAACGCAATCTTCAATGCCCACGTGCTGTTGGCTTCGGGTGACAAAAATATTTTTACAGGCAAAGGCCTTAGCGACCAGCGTGGGTTTTATGTAAACGTCTATCTTAAAAACTTTGAAAACGTGGGGGGCAGCAGTGCCATTACTGCCAATGGATATATGTTGTATGATGGGGCCTTTCGGTCCGAGGCAGCCTCTTGTATAATAGAAAGCCACAACGGGCCTTTTATAAGAAACGAACAAGGCAAGTGGCGCCACATGGCACGCTTTAAATTTGTATTGGAAGATGTTTTGGATGATAAGAATTTTGTGGCTCTATCAAATGATCCACTAAAGCCGGCTATTACCTATGCCAGCCGCAGCAATTATATCAATAAGGGAAGGGATTTGGTGTTGAAAAGAATCGACTCACTGTTTGCGTGCCTCCCGGTTGAAGAAATTTTCCCCGACCAGAATTTTCAATCCACCGAAGCACACATACTCTCCACGGCCAGGATGGGAATATCAGAGGCCGACAGTGTGGTAGATCACAAACAGATTCACCATCGGTACAGAAATTTATTTGTGTTAGGTGGCAGTTCGTTTCCGTCCATTACAGCGGCCAATCCTTCTCTCACAATATCTGCTTTATCGTTGCGAAGTGCCGACTTGTCTTTTTAAATTACGGCCCGCATGAACAGGAGAAAGTTTATACAGTTTGTAACACTGGGCACTGCGACCGGGGTTAGTGTTGCTGCCACCTATGCGGTGCTTGAATCCTTTGAGTCAACTATTGCCGCTGTCTTGAAAAAAAACCTGAGCAACCTTAACATTTCGGAAAATAGCATCCGTCAGTATGCACACGATGCTGCCTTGCACAATCCCTACAGGTTTTCTTTTTCCAAAATAAAAATGATTCAACTGTATAGCCGGCTGGAACGAATAGGAATAACCGGGCTACCCTACTTCTCTAAATATCTTCAGTACCGCTCGGATATTGTTGGCAACTTTCTTCTCTCCACGGATTTCTTCTGGAGCAAGTTAAAAGAGGATGATAAAATCAGTTATGATGGCAAGATTTTTTCTCCCTACCATTATCCCTGCGGCAACCCATTCTCAAATAGATATTATTCCTGATCGCTTGCCCTGCTGAAATAGTGTTGTAGGCTTTCGGGCGTGCCCAAGTCCCACATTTTTGTGGCCACCGAAATACCAACAAAATCGCCCCGGTCGATATATTTTTGATAAACCGGTATCACATAATACTCTCCTTTTGTTTTTTCCTTCTTAGCAAGGATTTCGTCTGCCAGCGAGCAGAATTCCAAGCCATTTGAAAAGTAGTAAAGGCCAGTGCTTGCGTGATCAGATATCCGGATTTTTTCGGCCACCTCTATTACTTTTCCTGTGGTGTCTGTCTTGGCAAAACTCCACCGGTCACCTGGCATGCTGGCTACTGAGATCAACCCCTTGCATCCCGGTCTTTTATTTTTTATGTCCTGGTGAAGATTGGAAACGATGATGGTATCGGAGCTAACAATGATGATATCATCATTTACCTGTATGTGCTCCTTAGCGGCCATCACGGTGCAAAGTTGGCCTTCGGTAACATCATCCAACAAAATTACTTCCGTAGGGTAAGGGCTATATTTTTTTATCAACTCCGAAGCGTGGTAATCAATATCATGCTCTTTCAGTGTGACCACCACAAGTTTCGTTACGTCAAGTTTTGAAATGCTGCCCAGGGCCCGGGCAAACATAGGCGTGCCATCCACAGGTATCAATGGTTTTGGCTGCGCATAGCCACTGCCCGAAAACCGCGACCCGCGCCCAGCCATTGGTAAAACGGCAATCATCTGTCTTTGCCGATTTTGATGAGGGCCTCCTCTGTGAGGATATCCCACGTTTCGAACCGCAGCGCGCGATCATCTATGTAAAGGTCGGCATTGGGTTTTCCAAAATAGATTTCATCATACTCCACGTTGTGTTTCTCCAGCCAATCGAGGGTTACCTTGCCTACGTTTTTCATCACCTTGCCCACGTTGCTTTCGCACGTGGCCATGTTGCGCGCGGTTTGGATGATAATGTAGTGGCCTTGGTTTCGGAGTTCCCTTATTTTTTCTACGGCCCCGTCATGCACAGGCAAATCTTTGTACGAGCCATCCGGTTTTTTTATCGGGCAAATGGTGCCATCCAGGTCTATTACAATTCGCATAATTGTTGTTTTTTAAACTCTCGTTAGGGTTTATAAATGAGTATATTTCGAAATTGATTTATGAAATTTCTTTACAAGATAATAACTGTACTGGTAGGTGTACTTTTTCTTTACACCATTTTTAATTTAATATTAAAAACCCAAGACCTTAATGTTTTGCCTTACCTGAGCAAACTCGATCCGCTAAAGGTTGTATTGTCGTGTGCCGCCTATTTGATCTCCCATTTTTTACGTTCCATTCGTGTGGCCCTGATGGTGGGGCGGCAGGACTACGGATTGCTCAATTTAATTGGTCAGCAATATTATACAAATGGGATCAATTTAATATTGCCTTTTAAGTTGGGCGAGTTCTACCGCATACTTGAGTTTAACAAAATCATCCGTGATTCAGAGCGCACATTTTTGACAATCATTGCCGAGCGTGCCCTCGATTTTTTCTTCTTGTTCGTTGGCCTTTTTGTGGCTTTATATTTTGTGGACTACAACCCCGTGAACGTAAAGTTTACCATAATCATCGGGGGGATTTTTATTGGCGGGGTGCTGGTGCTATACTATGTGGTTCCGGAAAATATCCGGGCCTTTAACCTTTTTATAGCCAAGCGATATTCTAGCCGGTGGACGGTTCGGTTTTTGGCCGTAAGCCATAAAATCTACACTGTAATTGTGAGTATAAAGGAAATATTCAGAAGAAAGGCGTCTTCTATTTTGCTGCTGACAATCGCCATCTGGTCGTTTGAAATGATGGGCTTGCTGTTTGTAACCGATTATATGGTGGAGTGGAAGTATATTGTGATCCTTGCATTTTTTGTCTTTCTGTCTTCGTTGATCCCATCGGGCTCGCTGGGCCTGGGCGGATTGCAGTTGGCCTTCTACCTTATCTATGTGGTGCAGCCCGATTTTCCTTACTTAGCACTTTCCATGGTCTATCAGTTTTTTATTTTTTTTCCAGCCATGATTTTGGCTTTTATTATTTATATAATTATGAAACTAAAGAAACCAAAACCACAGAGGGTTTAAAACAGACACGATTACACTATGGAAAAAGAGGTTGTTATATATTTTGATTTGATGGAAGTGCCTGGCGAAATCCAGTCCACTGTTTATATTGATCATTTTGGGGAAATGATCTTCAAAAAAAAGAAGCTCTCGGAAAACACAAGGGATCTTTTTAAACGGCACAACCCGGCCATTACATTTTTCCATATCAATGCTAGTGCAGAGCTGGATAAGTTAATAGACCACTTCTCGTTGATTTCCTATAAGCGCTACTTTTTTATCAACTCATCTTTTTGCGTTACCGATCCCGATCAATTTTTGCTTTTCCTAAGCAAAATAAAATTTATTGACGACTCCCTGGCCATCTATAAAAACGAGGACATCAAATCATTTTTGCGGCTATCGAAAGACGAAATCATTCCCTTGATAAAACTTCTAAAGCACGATTCTTCAAAACTCTTCAATACGTTAACGGTTCAGTTCGACAACAAAGTGGAGCGGTTTCGGTTGGAGCAGTTTTATATTGACGTAAGGAACTACCTTGACTTTGTCCAATTTCTTCACAGCAATTTTGGGCTTCGTTACTTCAACTCCATCGAACAGAAGGAGGATGTGATCATCAAGAAGTCCACCGACAAAAGGAAAATGAAGATGGAGTACAGCTACTACCATCTTTTGCCCGGGTCGATAAAGCATTATTTCCTTCCTACCTTTTCATACAAGGAAGAAGCAGACCATGCCCAGTATAGCTTAGAGCGGCTGAGTGTGCCCGATTTGGCAATCCAATGGATACACTTGTCTATTGATGACGATCAGTTCAAAAAATTGATTGCACGGCTCTTCGGGTTTCTTTTGGCCCGCGATAAACGTAAAATTGATGTGGCCGCCATGCGCACCCATTGCGATGAACTTTATTTAGGAAAAGTGGAGTCGCGGTTTGAGAAGTTGAAAGGCTTGCCCGTGTATGAGCGGCTGCAAAAGATTTTCAGTTCGTCCACACCTTATCAATCGCTGGAGACTTTGTACGACCGGTATAAATCGCTTTATACAAAAATGTCAAAGTCAAAAAGTTTTGGAACGGAGCAGGCTATCGGTCACGGTGATTTTTGTTTCTCCAATATGCTGTACGATAAACGGTTGAACTTGCTAAAACTCATAGACCCCAAAGGAGGGCTTACCTTGGAAGACATATATATCGACTCGTATTATGATGTGGCCAAATTATCGCACTCCATATTGGGCAATTACGATTTTGTGAACAGTGGCCAATATGAGTTGGTTTATAATACCAATCTGCACATCCGGCTTGAAATACGATATCATGCAAACCTTTTGAAGAAGAAGAAGCTTTTTCAGGATTACCTTGCCCAGCAGGGCTTTGATTTAAAAATAGTCAGGCTGTGCGAGCTCTCGTTGTTCCTAAGCATGGTGCCGCTTCATGTTGATAATGAAAAAAATGTGTTGGGCTTTTTGTTAATTGCATGCTCAATTTTAGAAGAATTAGAAAATACAGAAATATGAATAAGTACACCCGCTATTTGAGTTTTATATTGATCATCGGATTCAGCTTGATGCCGCTCTTCTTTAGTTTACCGTTCCGCATCCACCTTGATATG
>JANOQB010000021.1:0-2394 GCA_031422215.1 Cytophagales bacterium
ATCATATGATGAGATATATTCTTGTCCGAATATATTAAACTTTTCTAGTCTTTAGGGCATTCGGTTGTCCATCTGCTTGTCATAAAAATTATTCTTCCCATCGGGGTTTTTTAAACACAGAGCCATTTTTCACCGCAGAGCCAGATAAGCTAGTTTCGTGAGACAGGTAAAAATGAATTCATTAAACCATGAACCAAGCTCTTTAGGAGCGACCATATTGTTAACGCGATAATTTGAAATACACCGTGGGCAACAACTATTTACCACCATCATTTTTTTGGCAATTCCACCCCCTATTGAAATGGAAGGAAGAAATAAACCTATTTTTGCAACAGAACCACCCTTAATTTGGTTAAGGTTTATATTTTGAATTGACAAACCATGCGCGGACACCGCTTTGCCAAATACACCCCACCCCCTGAAAATGAGAAAGGCGACTTCGAACGCCTGCTCAAAATTTTCATGCAATTGATCCTGATCACGTCCGGCAATGTATCGGAGGCATTGCAGTGGCTTACTGATGTGGACAAACAATACAAACTCACCAACCCAAACTATGGCATTGGTGATTTTATTGAAGACCTCAAAAAAAACGGATACATCACCGATGACGGCCCTAATGGGGAATTCAAACTGAAAGCCAAGAGCGAACAAAGTCTGAGGCAATCAGCTCTGGAAGAAATTTTTGGCAAACTGAAGAAGACAAAAACGGGCGAACACAAAACCCACCACAGTGGCCGCGGTGACGAGCCAACCACCGACAGGCGCGATTATGAATTTGGCGATACGCCCGAACAAATCTCCATGACCGAATCGTTGCGCAATGCGCAGATCAACCACGGCCTCGAAGATTTCTTTATGACAGAAGAAGACCTGGAAGTGATTGAGAGCGAATACAAAACTCAGACTTCCACCGTGCTGATGATCGACATTTCGCACTCCATGATTTTGTATGGCGAAGACCGTATCACACCGGCCAAGAAAGTAGCTATGGCTCTTGCCGAACTGATCACAAAAAAATATCAGCGCGACACATTGGACATTTTGGTTTTTGGCGATGATGCCTGGCAAATAGAAATCAAAGACTTGCCGTACCTGAACGTGGGGCCGTATCACACCAACACGGTGGCTGGCCTTGAACTGGCGATGGATATTTTGAGGAAAAGAAAAAATGCAAATAAGCAAGTGTTCATGATCACCGATGGAAAACCAACCTGCATAAAACAAGGAATAAAATATTATAAAAACAGTTTTGGCCTCGACCATAAAATATTGAACAAGACCCTGGACCTGGCCACGCAATTAAGAAAATTGAAAATACCCGTCACCACATTTATGATCGCCACTGATCCTTACCTGAAAGCATTTGTTCGGGAGTTTACCAAAGCAAACAATGGCAACGCCTATTACAGCAGCCTGCAAGGCCTGGGCAATTTGGTATTCGAAGATTTTAAGAGGAACCGCACGAAGAATTTATAATAACGTTGTTGGTTATTCGATGATCGATTGTTTTCAAAAGGGCAAACAACCATCAACGAACAACTAACAACTAACAACTAACAACCATCAACGACCAACCAATAAATGAAAAACATCCGCACCCTCGCACAACTAAAAAGTTCTGGCTATCATTTCAAAACCATTAAAGATGAATTAAGGAGCAACCTCATCCAAAAACTAAAAGCAAAAGAAAAAGTATTTGAAGGGATATGGGGCTATGAGGAAACCGTAATCCCTGATTTGGAGCGGGCCATACTTGCTGGTCACGATATTAATTTGCTGGGATTGCGCGGTCAGGCCAAAACCCGCTTGGCGCGATTGATGGTAAATCTTCTGGATGAGTACGTGCCTGTTATCGAAGGCTCCGAATTGAATGACGATCCGTTGCATCCCATCTCCCGCTATGGCAAAGACAAAATAAAAGAGTTTGGTGAAGAAACCCCTATAGCCTGGATGCACCGCGATGACCGCTACACCGAAAAGTTGGCCACGCCCGATGTTTCCATTGCCGATTTGATTGGCGATGTGGACCCCATCAAAGCTGCATCGTTGAAGTTGCCATACTCCGATGAACGCGTGATACATTTCGGATTGATACCGCGCTCGCACCGGTGCATATTTGTTATCAACGAGCTTCCCGATTTGCAAGCTCGCATACAAGTAGCTCTTTTTAATATTTTGCAAGAAGGTGACATTCAGATACGCGGTTTTAAAATCCGTCTGCTGCTCGATCTTCAGTTTGTATTCACTGCCAACCCCGAAGACTACACCAACCGCGGCAGCATTGTCACTCCATTGAAAGATCGCATCGACAGCCAAATCATCACGCATTATCCCAAGTCGATGGAGGTGAGCAAAAAAATTACGCAGCAGGAAGCGTACATACGCGAAGAA
>JANOQB010000022.1:0-1599 GCA_031422215.1 Cytophagales bacterium
TTTCAAACCTGTTAAATACTCTCCACCCATCAGCGTCTTCGCGCAAGCTTCCGCATGGGGCAACTCGTAGCGGAAGAAAAATTTCATGGTGTGCACTTGGCCTTCATAGAACACCTTCGTTTGGTTTTGGAAATTTTGGGATTGCAAATGCGAGTGTGCAGCAACTGCCATCTTCAACCATTGCCACGCTATCACCACATAACTGAGTTGCTCCATGAAAACGGTGGCATCGGATAAATATCGATCCACATCTCCTTGTGCTGCAAATTGCTTTAGGTGGTTGAGCACTTGATGAACTCGATCCAATTCTTTCTTCAAATCATCCGCATATTTTTTCAACGGCACATGGGCCGTGGCATTTTCAATCACCACAGAAATGGACTCGATCAAAAGCATAAGTGCTTTACCTTTTTCCATCGTTACTTTTCGGCCCAGCAAATCAAGCGATTGAATTCCTGTTGTGCCTTCGTAGAGCGACATGATTTTCAAATCGCGGTAATGTTGCTGCACAGGGAAATCGGTAGTGAAGCCATAGCCGCCCAACGTTTGGATGGCCAATGCTGCCGAGCGGCTGCCCTGCTCCGATGGATAGGTTTTCATGATAGGTGTGAGGATCTCCAACAACAGCCAACTGTTTTGTTTTTGTTCGCCCGTAGTGGCATGCGTTAAATCAAACAGTTTGTTGCATTCCATGGCCAATGAAAGTGAACCTTCCACAATGGCCTTTTGTGTGAGCAACATGCGCTGCACATCGGGGTGGTTGATGATGAGCGTGGGTGGGTTCAATGGATTTTTTTCGCTGGCCAATCTTCCTTGCGGCCGCTCCTTTGCATACTGGAGCGAAGCCTGGTAAGCTGCCATTGCCACGGACGCGGCATCGAGGCCAACACCTATACGTGCTTCGTTCATCATTTGAAACATGTACCCCAAACCCTTGTGCGGCTCGCCCACCAGCCAGCCATTGCAATTTCCATTGTCGCCAAACACCAAGTGCGTAGTGCAATATCCGCGCTGCCCCATTTTTTGAAAATCGCCTGCACAGAAAACATCATTGGGAGAAAGTGAACCATCTTTGGATGGAAAAAATTTAGGTACGATGAAAAGTGAAATGCCCTTCACGCCTGCCGGAGCACCCTCGATCCGCGCAAGTGTGAGGTGAACAAAATTATCGCATGCCTCATGCTGGCCGCCCGAAATGAAAATCTTTTGCCCTTTGATATTGTACATCCCATCACCAATAGCACTTGCACTGGTGGTGATGTCGGTGAGCGAACTGCCGGCCTGTGGTTCGGTCAGGGCCATCGTGCCCTGCCATTTCCCTTCAAAAATTTTAGAGACAAATGTTTTTATTTGTTCATCGGTGCCGAAGCTGGTGATCAGCGCTGCCGCCCCACCCGACAAACTCATGTAACCCTGACCACTATTATTGGCCGCCATAAAAATATGGTGTGCCGCGTTGTAAATCATAACAGGCAATTGCAGACCTCCATGCTCGAACTTTGCCGCGCCACCAATCCATCCTTGTTCTGCCCCGTGCTTGATTATTGTTTTAAGTTGTGGGTGTGTTTTCACTACTCCGTTGCCAGCGTAGTGGGCTGG
>JANOQB010000023.1:0-2747 GCA_031422215.1 Cytophagales bacterium
TTTGATTTGTCCCGCTTTTATTCGCGCCACGATATATTGATTGCCACCTCCAAACCCTTCATTACTTTGAATAACAAGAGGCGTGACCTTATCGCGCAGCGAAATAAAATTAAAGTCTTTAACAATTCCAGTGATCACGTAAGGAACAGAAATATTTCCTTCTGGCCGGTCTTGTATGTCGATCAGTTTTCTGCCAATAGGCTTTTCCAGGCCCATCACTTTTACTGCGGCTTCATTCAACATGATCGAAAGCGAGTCGTTCGTTTCTTTGCTGAACCACCTTCCTTCCAGCAATTCAAATCCCAACGTTTCTGCCAGGCCATCGGCAACAATCATTGTTTTAGTTGTCAATATTTCCGAAGAACCTTCGGGCTGAAACTGGATACCAAAAAAATCTCCTTCATGAGCGGGCATGGCAAAGGAGCCTGCCGCGAGCTCCACTTCGGGCATTCGTTTTATTTCCTCTATCAAGGTGGCCATCTTTTGAGGTGCCAGATTAAAACCATTTTCAACCACCAACATTTGCTCACGATCGAACCCAAGCGACTTTTGCGACATGAATTTCATCTGCTTTTGAATTACCAGTGTGCCAATCATCAGCATGATCGAAATCCAGAATTGAAAAACCACCAAACCGTTTCTGATCCATTTCCCCTGTTGATGGCCCGTGAAATTTCCCTTCATCACCACTACCGGATTGAATGAAGAAAGTACGAACGAAGGATATATTCCCGCCAACAAACCAACAAACACGACCAACAAAACCAACACCAAAGTGGTTGACAAATCAAAGGGAATCATCAACTGTTTTTCAGTAAGGTTGTTAAAGAATGGTAGAATGAAATAAAGGAACGTAACGGCCATCGCCACACCAATCGCACTCAACACAAACGACTCGGTAAGAAACTGGGCAATCAATTGCTGCTTGAATGAACCCATTACTTTTCGTATGCCTACTTCCTTTGCGCGCTCGGCCGAACGTGCCGTGGCAAGGTTCATAAAGTTGATGCAGGCAATCACAAAAATTAAAATCGCCACCACAATCATAATGTAAACAGAAGTGCGGTTGCCTCCGGGTTTCATCTTTAACTCCAGGTTGATCGGATCTAAATGAATGGCCGTCAAGGGTTGAAGAAAATACCTATATCCATTTCCTTCCTTGCTATAATCAGCCCACGATTTGCCCAAGTTCTTTTCAATTTGAGCAGCCGCATACGTATCTACTACGTTGGGGATTTTTGCCTGCATGGACACCGGATCGCTGCCAGGCTTCAATTTGAAATAGGTATAGGTAGAGAATCCTGTAAAATTTTCGCGGAGGGTAAACGGAAATGTGGAAGCTGCCACCAACGCACTGAACGTAAAGTGCGAATTGGCGGGAACATTTTCAACCACGCCACTTACTTTAAAGTCCTGTTCTCCTGCTCTTACAATTTTTCCGATGGGATCGGACGTTCCAAAGTACCGGCTTGCCAACTCTTGGGTTACCACAATTTCGTTTGCCTGGCCCAATGCCGTGACAGGATTGCCCATCAAGAATTTAATGTTGAAGAGTTTGAAAAAATTATTGTCGGTGCCTACCACAAAGACTTCCTGAAACTGATTTAATTCGTCCCGCTCGTTTTTATAGGTCATGGTGAAATTCGGAAACCCAAAAACATTCACCGATTGATCCACTTCCGGAAAGCTGCGCTTGATCACTCCTTCAAAGGAATGCGGCACCACAGCATAATACGTGGAATGATTCGGATACTTTCGCTCCAGTACCATACGGTAGATACGTTCCTTATCTGCAAAGAAGGTATCGAAAGAAAACTCATTCCGCACAAAAAGCACAATCAACATACAACTGGTTATGCCAACCGATAAACCTAAAACATTGATGAGGGTATAGACTTTTTGTTTTAACAAACTTCGCAACGCTATTTTCAGATTGTTTTTAAACATAGCCTAAGGGGTTTGGGTAACTATTTCACCTAACTACTTATAAAAAAGTAGATGGTTACACGTAAAGTTTAGTCCTATGGTTGCATCACAATTGCTGGGTTGGCTACCCCTTCAAAAAATCCGATGCATTCCAAATCAAACGGCTGCCAAAAACAATCAGACAGATGCCTACCAATATGTTGATGACGGTCATCAACCGGTTCGTGATCAGCCTGCGCAGTTTATCTGCCAGGTAGGCTTTGAGGACATCGATGGCCAGCACGGTGGCCAGTACGGTGGAAAAGAAAATAAAAAACTCAAAGCCTTTTTTGTACCCGAAGTCCAGTGAGGCAATACTGATAGCCCCTATCCAAAAAATCAACACCATCGGGCTCATGCCATTGATGATAAATCCTTTTATGAAATAGCGGTACATTTTTTTTTCGGTGGCCACATCTATGGTCGCTGTCATTTTTCTTCTACTTTTAATAGCCACATGGTATATGCCGAACAAAACCAGTATGCTTCCGCCTGCATAGGCTAAATAATAACTAAAGGTTGGGTCGTCAACGATCTGCACCAATCCAAAATAACAAATTGCCACATACATCACATCGCTGATGGAAACCCCCAGCGAAACAAGTACGCCATTGCGAAATCCTCGTTCCACACTGGTTTGGATAATCGTAAAAAATACAGGGCCAATAAGAAAAGCCAGTATAATGCCCAGCTTCAAACCGTTGAATACAATTTCCATTAAGGATTATTTTTTTTAAAATCGGGCTGACTAACTGATGTTACTCACTTCGTGATTCTTTGTG
>JANOQB010000024.1:0-3890 GCA_031422215.1 Cytophagales bacterium
TTTATAATCGGCACGAAAGCGTTCTTTGTAGGTCTCATCATTAAAATCAAGGCGAAGGGTAATTTCATTGGCCGCCCCTACAAAACCGCCCACACCGCCCACGATCATTTCGCGCGAGTAGCCTACCAATAAATATTTTGAAAATTTAAAACCCAGCGATCCGTTCATCACATTGCCTTTGCGCATGGCCGCGCCCGCAATTATTTTGTTGTTGTAGGTATAGTACAAACCCAGATCATATGTATCGTTCGACTCCGAGAATTTTCTGAACGCCACGTATGGCTCCAGCATATCGTCTCCGCCCCGAATGGGTATCATGCCCTGCGCGTAGCCCGAAAAATAATTCGACAGGTTGGAAGTTTCTTTTTTGATCCATGAGGTGGACATACGGTTTAGCGCAAACCCTGCTTTCACATAGCGGGTTTGATAATTGGCGCCAAAAGAAAAATCGTAATTGGGTTCACCGTTTTGCAATTGTGTCAGCACCGGGTCTTGTTCAAAGCCCAATGTATTGGAGATGCCATTCACTTTGGTGATATTATACTCTCCACTGACGCCCAGCGAAAGGATGTTGTATTTATTGAAATGCAAATGGTAAGCACCTGCAACAGACGCATACGTGTTGCGGATGAAGTTCACATCCTCCTGAAACAAGTTTAGGCCCACGCCCATTTTGTGGTTGGCAAAGGGTGCGTGCATGCTGATGAAATGATTTTGTGGTGCCCCCTGCACGTTCGAATAGTTTTGGCGATAGGCATACGTGACCGAACCGAGGGTATGGCCCGCCATGGCCGGATTGTAAATGAACGAATTGGTAAGCTTTTGACTGAACAACGGAATGTCTTGTGCCGTGGCGGTGTGGCTTAGCGTTGCGATCAGAAAAAGTGTTTGTAAAATTTTAGTCATCAGTTTCCTTTTAGAACGGTTATCATTTGCGACATCTTTTCCGTGGGCGCACCGGCTGTCAGTTGGTATTCGAAAATGCAGATATAATTGCCGGGGCCCAGTTTGCCGAAATCAAAATTGTCGGCATTGGGATTTTTCGGGTCATCGTAGTTGCGGAAGTCGTTCCATTGTTTCACCACCACGCCCCACCTGTCGAGCAAAATCACCTTGTTGCTGAAGGTAAGTTCCACATTCAATATCTTGAGCCTGTCGTTTATGTTGTCGCTGTTGAAAGGCGTGATCATGTCGTGTATGCGAAAATCTGTTTTCTCTGAAATGCCGAGTGTAACAATGGGTTTGTTCACGATGGAAAAGCTGGTGACAAAATCGTTGGTTGCACCTCCGCCCACATTGACGGCCGTGGCCCCGTTGGCATCATCGGCTTGCACCACCACCAACCGTGGCGAGGCATCAATGGACGCACCCGGCACATAAAGCGACACGGGTGAGCCTTGAAACGTGCCGCCATTTGTTGTGATTTGCCAATAGCGGTTGCTGGCGATGGCACTAACATCCAAAGGCAATGTAAGATTGGCCCCCGATGCAAAACCCTTCACACCAATTTCAACCGTGCCATCTTGCACATTGCCGAGCGCCAAGGGTATGTAGGTGGTGCTCGCGCCAATAGGGAAGAAGCGAACCCCGGTGCCCCGTTGGTTCAATGTTCCGTTCACAAAAGAAGTTGTGTTGCCGCTCAGGGTTGTGCTGCCGGTATATAAAAGTTTTCCGGTGCCCGGTGCAAGGATGCCTTTGGTTAAGGTGAGGTTGTTGGTGATCGTCCATTCGCCTTGCACAGTCTTTACACCTCCACCTTCTACCACTAAGTTTTGCAAGGAAAGTGGCGATGATGTGGTAAGCGTTTGGTTGGTGCCGGTTAACCTCAGTTGGGCTTCGGCAAGGTTGGATTTATCACTGTTGTTTGTGATCGACCCCAGCGTGCTCAATTCTCCTTTCACTTTTAGTTCGGTGCCGGACCGGATAGTGGTTTGGGCATCTATATGCAGTGATGCAATCATGAATGCTAAGAGGGCGATGACTCGTTTACCGTTGTTTTTTTTCATTTCAATATTTTTTATCGACTGAAAATTTCTTCATCCTCGGTCTGTGTCTCCACAGACCGAAACACTGCGCCTTTTAATTATCCATCCAGTCTGGTTTGTGGGGACACAAACCATGGCAATGGCACTTACTTGGATATCCTGTTTAAACACCAATTTTCTTTCGGCTTCTTTTAGCAATTTTTGATATTGCCCTTAATGTTTCATTGACAGAATTGGAATCAGGAAAATCTTTCACAACATCGGGGGCAAGGATGATGATGTTGGTTCCTTCCGCAAATTTTCTTGCATACTTTCCTCTAATTCCTGAACTAAAATCATACTCGGGAAGAATTTCTGCGTTTGACTTTTTCATTTTTTTTGCATTTTAGTCTATTGTAAGATACATGTTTTATAAGATCGGGTTAATTACCGTATTGCTTCTTTTCTTTTCGTGAAGCTGAACGTGCACTGATAATTCTGATTTTACTGTTCCTTTCCGTGTGAACTGCCACTAAGAGTTTTCTTTTAAAAGTAAGTCCAATGGTAATACTCCTTTTTTCATTTAGCGAATGGACAGGATCGTCAATGGTTATGGAATTCTCATCGGCAAATAATGTCGCTGCTTCTTCAAAGGAAATTCCATGCTTTCCAAAATTAGTTTTGGCCTTGTTTGTATCCCATTCAAAAGTAAGTGCCATAGTAATTTTAAAATTAAGTCAGGGGCATGTGATGTTCTTATTTCTTTTTGGTGCTCGCTTCCATGCCCAATACACGCTTGATGCGATCGAGTTCCTCGTTCATTGTGCCTACTGAACTTTCCAGCATGTCAACCTTTTCATTTTTTTCTTTGAGTTGAGCTTTCAAATCTTCAATTTCTTTCTGTTGCTCTTGCATTGCTTTTACCATGGGTGCTATGAAATCGGTATAGCGCAAACCAAGTGACCTCAAACTATCCTGGCCAATGGTGAGCACGGCTTTGTCCGTTCCCACGAGTTCCTCAATTTCCTGAGCAATAAAACCCCAGTTTTGGCGACCGTCTCCCTTTTTCATTTGGTAAGTAACGGGTCTTAGCTTTTTAATGAAATCGAGACCCAAGCCAATGTCATTGATGTTGCTTTTCATGCGTCTGTCGGAGACTGCCGTAATGCCCACCTGGGCCTCAATGGACGTTATGGCTGCATTGCCCAACCGTATTTTATTGTTTGCATTGACAACGGCTTGATAACCTATCGCAATAGCATTCTGCAAACCGCCAGCCCCAACATCGGCATTATTTCCAATAATCACATTTTGATTTCCAGTAACATTGGTTCCGCCTGCGGAATTGCCAATTATAACATTCGTATTTCCAGTTGTATTAAGTGCTGCCGTTTGTCCCCCTATGAAAGTGTTAACACTCCCTGTGGTCTTTCTTCCTGCTTCAGCTCCAATCAGAGTATTTCCTGTAACACTTGTGGCAGAGCCAAGGGGGTCGTTGTGGGCTTGCCAACCAATGATTGTATTTAAGCTTCCCGCAGCTTTATTTGGAGAAGTTTGTGATCCAATAATCACATTTTGACTACCTGTGTTACCAGGTGCGGCTGCATGCCCAATCACTACGTTGTCACTTCCGCCTGAACTTGCAGTAGCCCCGGCAAAGAGATTTCTTAATCCGCTATTATTGATCAATGTTGTGAACCCACTCGGTGTGGTCCAGGTAGGCACTACCCCTGCCCCTGCCGATGTAAGCACTTGGCCAGAAGTGCCAGCTGAATTGTTGGGCATGAGTGCTCCGGAGAATTTTACGTTGCCCGTTACGTCCAGTTTTTCCGAAGGGGTGGTGGTGCCGATGCCCACGTTTCCATTAGGAATCAAAAAATTTCCATAAGCCGATGCTGTCGTGTTTGCCCCAATAATAGAGATGTT
>JANOQB010000025.1:0-2085 GCA_031422215.1 Cytophagales bacterium
GTCCATACATAGGAAGCCGTGCTATCATTCAGTTTTTTAGTTTGTTTGTAGTTGGTTTCAATTGTTGATTTGGCACTTTTTTGTCTTGACACAAAAAAAAGTACCCAAAAAAAGTCAAGACAAAAAGATGCTTCCTCCCGCATCCTATCACACCCCCGCCTTTTTGTCGGGCCAGCGCACTTACTCTTCAAATTAAAAATCCTCCAAGGGATTTTCGTTTTTTTTACCAAGATTCTAATACCGCTCCATTTAAATCGACAAGTAGATCAGATTCAAGAGCAACATCTGCTATCCAATATGACGGATGAAAAGATATTGACCCTTAACTATTGATTTCAAAATTATATAAGGCGTCAAGACACCTTTGAGGTATCAGACGTCTTGTTAAATTAAACTACACCAACTCAAACATCGCCTCGATCTCAACCGGAATATTATCCGGCAGCGATGCCATGCCCACTGCGCTTCGCACGCCCACACCATTGTCCTCGCCCCACACGCTGGCAAAAAGTTCGCTGCACCCGTTTATCACAAATGGATGTCTTTCAAATTCAGCAACGGCATTCACCATGCCCAATACTTTTATAACACGTTTTATTTTATCGAAGCTGCCCAGGTTTGCTTTTAGTGTTGCCAATATGGCCAAGCCCACTTGTCGTGCTGCAAGCTTTGCTTCATCCGCATTTAAATCAATGCCCACTTTGCCGATGATCAAACTGCGGTCCTCTTTTATAGTACCGTGCCCGGATACATAGACAAATTTATCCACGATCAGAAAAGGTTTGTAAACCCCAAGCGGTGTTGGAGCGGGTGGCAGCGTTAGGTTTAGGTTTATGAAGCGTTGGTCGGGGGACATGGGGAATTTAGGAGTTAGGAGTTAGGAGATAGTAGTAGTTAGGAGGGGATTGAGTTTGAAATTAGAAGTCAGAATATAGAAGTCAGAAGTCAGAATTTAGAAGTCAGAATATTTGGCGTTAGTAGGTACCAGCATCCAGAATCAGAAATCAAGCATCCAGAATCCAGTATCAAGAATCCAGCATCCAGCCTCTAAATTATCGAATTCAATATCATCACACCTATCAATCCGCACACAGACACAATTGTTTCCATGAGCGACCACGAGCGGATGGTGTCTTTTATGCTCAGGTTAAAATATTCTTTGAAGAGCCAGAACCCGGCATCGTTTACATGCGAAAACATCAGGCTGCCGGCCCCCACCGAAAGCACCATCAAATTCGCGTTGACTTCCGGATGGCTCATCACCAGCGGGGCAACAATGCCTGCGGCAGTCAGGCCAGCCACCGTGGCCGAGCCCACACAAAGACGGATCACGCAAGCGATCGTCCAACCGAGTATCAATGGATGTGCATTCATCCCTTCCAGGAAATTTCCTATCTCGTTGCTCACACCGCTGTCAATCAAAATTTGTTTGAGCCCACCGGCCCCGCCCATAATCAGCATGATCATGCCCACATCTTTTACCGAATCACCATAGATATCCATGATGTATTTCATGGTCAACCCTTTTCGAAGGCCAATGGTATAGGTGGCCACGGCCAATGAAATCAACATAACGATGGCAGGATCGCTCAAGAATACGATCACCTTTTTAAGAATGCCTTCGGATTGTATCAACGGGGTTACGATGGTGGTAAAGGCAAGCAAGAGCACGGGCAGCAAAGCCGACAAAAATGAATTTGCCATGCCAGGAAGTTTGTCTTCCGCCACACCTTCAGACTGAAATATTTTTAATACGGATGCTTTTAGGTTTATCAGCGTTTTGGAAAACAACAATCCGGCAATGATCACCGTAGGAAAACCAATGATGGTTCCATACACAAGGGTCTTGCCCATGTCGGCATGAAACTGGGCGACCAATGCAACCGGAGAAGGATGGGGTGGAAGAAATCCATGAGTGACTGAGAGCGCAGCCAGCATGGGCAACCCCACATATACGGCCGGAAGTTTGAAGCGATAAGCAACAGAACAGATGAGCGGAAACACGAGCACAAATCCCACATTATAAAAAAGGGGGATGCCAATAACAAAACCCGTGATCATCAATGCCCATTGAATGCGGCTTTC
>JANOQB010000026.1:0-3665 GCA_031422215.1 Cytophagales bacterium
TTTGCGGATATTGGTGTAGAATGTTTTGGGTTATTTGGAAATTTTAAAATCTTAGCGTGAGTCACCCCTCTCATTTGTTGTGGGGACGGGGGTGAGGTCATGACCAAATTCACATTCACAAAAGCAGAAAGGCTTTCAAAAGAAAAAACCATAAAGGAACTCTTCGATAAGGGTTCCTCTTTTTATTTATACCCATTTAAAGTTGTTTACTTACCTGCCTCCCATAAATCAGTCAACCTTCATCAGGTGCTCGTTTCGGTATCCAATCGCAATTTTCCACGGGCTGTTGACCGTAATTTGATCAAAAGAAGAGTGCGCGAAGCTTATCGCACGCAGAAAGAAACGATACAATCCAAACCTGAAAAAGGAATTTTTGCGTTCATATACACATCCAAATCAGTGCTGCCATTTGCCGAGATAAAAAGCAAACTCTTTTTAGTACTGAAAAAAATTGAGAACTTGGTATTTGAAAGGCCCGCTAAACAAGACTTAGGATGACCAAGAAACTGAAATTTTTAGGAATAGCACTGATAGTGATAGGCTCGCTCTGGGGATTTAGCAGCACAGGCGAAAAATATTTTGAGATAGCCAAAAGCCTCGACATTTTCGCAACCCTTTTCAAAGAAGTGAATGCCTATTATGTGGATGATGTAAACCCAAAAAAATTAGTGGAAACAGGTATTGATGGAATGTTGGATCAGTTGGATCCCTACACCGATTACATCCCCGAAGAAGACCTCGAAGCATTTAGTATTCTAACCACTGGCCAATATGCGGGCGTGGGTGCGCTGATTGGCGTGATCGGCAAAAAGACGGTTATCACAAATCCTTATGTGGGATTCCCTGCCGAGCGTGGAGGTTTGCGCGTGGGCGATGAAATAATATCGGTGGATGGAAAGAACGTTCAGAGAAAACCTACTTCCGAAGTCAGTGCTTTGCTAAAAGGAAAACCCCAAACCGAAGTGGAAGTTGAAGTGAAGAGGTGGGGGCAAAAAGGAAACATGAAATTCAAATTGATACGCGAGAAAATTAAGATCACCAACATTACTTATCAGGGAATGATTGATGGCGAAACGGCATATATTAAGTTGGATGAGTTTACACCAGGGGCCGGCAAAGAAGTGGAGGAGGCGTTGGTGAACATGAAAAAACAAGGAGCAAAAAAATTGATCATTGATTTGCGCGATAATCCGGGCGGCTCTTTATATGAAGCCGTTAACATTGTGAATCTATTTATCCCCAAAGGAAAAGAAGTGGTGGCAACTCGCGGCAAAGTGCCTGACTGGAACAAATCATACACAACCCTCAACAACCCAGTTGATACCGAAATCCCTTTGGCCATACTCACCAGCGGTGGAAGTGCTTCAGCATCAGAAATTGTTGCGGGCTCTTTGCAGGATTATGATCGTGCAATATTGGTAGGCCAGAAAACCTTTGGCAAGGGATTAGTGCAAACCACCCGGCAGCTTACCTACAATGCACAGTTGAAAATAACCACTGCAAAATATTATATACCGAGTGGGCGGTGCATCCAGGCATTGGATTACGAACACCGGAAAACCGATGGCTCTGTGGAGAAATTTGCTGATTCCCTCAAAAGAGAATTTACAACAGCCAATGGCCGCAAAGTATTTGATGGGGCTGGTTTAGACCCTGATGTGTTTATTAAATCAGATCCGTATAGTGTTGCCCTTGTAGAGTTGGCGGGCTCGGGGCTTATTTTTGAGTATGCCTCTAAGTTTTGTGCTGAAAATAGTGCCCCGCAAGACCTAAGAAAATTCAGGCTTTCTGATGAAGAATACCAAAACTTTTTGGATTGGATAAAGGAACAGAAATTTTCGTACAAATCTGAAACCGACAAGAAAGCAGATGATTTAATTGCATCGGCAAAAAAGGAAAGGTATTACGATGAACTGCAATCACCCTTGAAAGAATTGAAAGCTAAAATGGATCAGAATAAAAGTGCTGCATTTTTAAAATTCAAACCAGAGTTGTCACTGACTTTAGAAGAGGAAATTGCTTTTCATTATCGCTTGGCCAAAGGGCAGGCAGAAGTTTCAATAGATAGGGATATTGAAATATTGGAAGCGAAAAAAATCCTTTCGAATGCATCGGAGGTAAAAAAGCTTCTCTCACCCAATTAATGGCTCTTCTTCTCAGTATTGAGACGTCAACACAATCTTGCTCAGTGGCGTTGCATGAAAAAGGTGTTTTGATAGAAACCAAAATAATGGAAACACCTCGGTCAGCAGCCTCACAACTTGCAGTAATGATCGGTGACGTGTTCAAAGTGTCAAGCAAAAAACCAAACTCCCTTCAGGGTGTAATCGTGGCATCAGGCCCTGGTTCATATACGGGTTTACGAATTGGAGTTGCCACCGCCAAAGGTTTATGTTACGCGTTAAGCATCCCACTTTTCTCGGTCAATACGTTGGAGTTATTGGCTTACCAATTTCTTGGGAACGTCTCGAAAAAAAGCATCCAATTCAACAATGCTATTCTGTGTCCAATGCTCGATGCCAGAAGGATGGAAGTGTATTGCGCCCTGCTCGATCAAGATTTGAAATATGTGGAACAAGTACAGGCAAAGGTTATTGATGGCGATAGCTTCAGATTGACACTTGAAAGCAAACCGATATTTTTTTTTGGAGAAGGAGCCGATAAATGCAAGGAAATAATCAAGCATTCAAACGCACATTTTTTTTCAGATGTGATACCCCTTGCCTCATCATTGGGAAAGCTGGGTTATACAAAATGGAAAGAAGGCACCAATGAAGATATTGTTTCGTTCGAGCCTTTTTACCTCAAAGATTTTTTGATTAGAAAACCAAATTTGAATTAAAGGTGTTAGAAGGCCAATGGAAAAAGAAATTGTAAATAAGGTAAGCAGCAGTCAGTTAGTGTCATTCGATCTGGAAGAATTATATACACCCGGTGAGCGTTCGCTGTTTGATATAAAGGGTTTGCTTTTTCAAGAGCTTGTCTTGCGCGAAAAAGATTTTAGGGAATTTATAAAATCGCACGATTGGCCTAAGTATTCCAATAAATATGTTGCCATCACCTGCTCAGCCGATGCAGTAGTTCCAACATGGGCTTACATGTTGCTCACGGCAGCGTTGCAACCGTATGCGGCTCAGGTAATTTTTGGTTCACTTCAAGATTTGGAAATCATTCTTTTCAAAAATGCACTGGATAAAATTGATTGGAAAAAATTCACCAACGCCAAAGTTGTCATCAAAGGCTGTAGCAAAGTAGAAGTGCCCGTTTCTTCTTACGTAGAAGTTACGAATCGGCTGCGTCCAATTGCTTCAAGCATTATGTTTGGAGAACCTTGCAGCACAGTGCCTGTTTTTAAAAGAAAATTATAGCCGATACTGTTTCTGAATATCAAGTAGTTATCAGCAAGCCTATCGATAACCAGCCATTTATTTAAAAATCTTTTTTGCAACTATTGCATAAACCCCTCGAACATGTACCTTTGCACTCCCTTTTAACGAAAAGGGTTTCTAACAGGGATTGATCACCTTACTAATCAGATTAAGTTTTGCTTCATGCAAGGCATTTATTTGGCTACGTTCTTTGAATGGATGGAGATTGATAGCGGGCCCGTGCGTATCCGATAGAGGGTATGCACGAGTCGGTTCTTTGAGGTCCCCGGTGCGAAC
>JANOQB010000027.1:0-8570 GCA_031422215.1 Cytophagales bacterium
AGCGGACTGTCTGTTACGCTTTGGTCACGAAACTTATTAAACAAAAACTATCAAGCACTCTATGCACTCTCTTTCTGTGGTGGGGTCACTCAAACACTTTCATCAATCCATAAATGCCCGTAGCAATTATGCAAACCACACTGGCCCAAAAGGCTATGTTATAAACGGGCCCCGATGATATTACTTGCGACCGTCTGTATTTAAAATGCCACGCAGCAAACACCACCAGGAACAACAACACCGAACCCACCACCCCGCCCGACAGCACCATCAACACGGGCATCTCAATAAAGAGATAGGCCGCTGCCCATATCATCGGCAGTATCCACGCCAACCGGGAGACCACACGCTTGCGCTGATCGAGGTTCCAGAAATCAATCCAACCAAATTGGCCAAACATATCCGACAACAAGCGCGTCCATGCTGCGAGCGTGGCGTACAAACTGGAGAACAAAACAAAAAAAGCCCCCACCAAATAAACTGTCTTCACGCCCGAACCAAGCGATTGCGTATAGATGAGTGCGAGCGTTTCTATTACTTCGTTGCCCATCGGTATTTCATCGCGCCCATGAAGGATGGCCGCGCCCAACAGAAAAAAGGCAACGGTAACCGTGGTGTAAACAACCATCGCCACGGCAGCATCCAAGTACATAACCTTTATCCAGCCCTCAGCCCTGCGCTTCCACACCTCGGTGGTTTGAGGCGGCCCCACATACGAAGCATAGCCCTTCTCTATGCACCAATAGGTGTAGGCCAATATCTCATCGCTGGCCACGCCCGTGATGCCAAAAGCACCAATGGCAAACACAATCAATTGAGGCGAGAGCTGAAAACCAAAACCGGTGAGCACATCGTCAAGAGAAAAACGAAACTCCGTGAGCCGCAGTGAAAACAAAGAGGTGAGTGTGAGGATGGTGAACAAGGCCATCATGAGCAAGGAAAGTTTTTCGATGCTGTTGTATTTGCCATTGTAAATCAACGCCCCAGTGAAAAGAGCCGTGACAATTGAAAGCACCGGAATGGAAAAGCCCGTGAGCATGTTCAGTACGATGGCCGTGCCTCCCAATATGCCACCGATCTGAATTACTTTAGGAATGGTGAGGGCAAACACCATCCACACCGGCCACTTCGCTTTGCCCATGCGCGGGCCCGGCAGTTGGTTGAATGCGCCCATGGCAGTTTCGCCCGTGAGCACCGTGTGTTTTCCAAACTCAAGCTGCACGGTCACTTTTACCAAGCAACTGATAACGATGATCCACAATGCCGTGAAGCCAGCCTTCGCGCCCAGCACCGTGGTGGCAATCAACTCGCCAGAGCCCACAATGGAGGCCGAGAGAATAAATCCGGGCCCCAGAAATTTCAATTTCTCACGAAAAGAAACGGGCGGCTCTTTGATTGTTTTTTCGGTGATGCGGTAGGGGTCGTGCATAAGAAGGAGTTAGGAGATAGTAGTTAGGAGAAGAAGAATTTAGAAGTCAGAAGTCAGAATTTAGGAGTCAGAATTTAGGAGTTAGTAGTACATTCAATAATATTTTTCAAAGTACAAGTTGAAAGCTGATAAACCCATAAGATTTATTTGACCGGAACACGGGTGCATGACAATAAGCCTAGATGAGCCGCGATCCCGGTAATCTTGCAGCAGAATGAAAAAAGCCCGTTGCAATTTGTCATACACCCGTTAGCATTTCTTCGGAATCCAACTCCCAAATTTTTCTGTGCACGACATTACCCGGTAAGCTACTATCCTGCCAGCACCTTATGTATATCGGTGCGATACGCCTGCCAGGCAGGAATGAGTGAGCACGCTATGCCCAGCACAACGCTGCCTATAAGCAAATACAATTCTTCCTTGTAAAAGATGGAAGCCGTGATGCCTGCCCTTCCACTTTCTTCTACGATCACCGTAAACAGATAAAGAACACCATGACCGAGCATGAGGCCAAGCAGGCTGCCGAGCAGTGTCAATGTGGTGCCTTCCATAATGGTTGCCGTAAACAACTTGCCCTTGCTTGCACCCATCGAGCGCATGATGGCCAGATCGTATTGACGCTCTTTGAGCGAGTTGTACAACGCAATGAAAATGCTTAGCGCAGAAATAAAAATGAGCACGTACGAAAATCCCATCAGTGCCTCCACACCCACACCGAGGATCGAAAAAAGCCGCGCTGCTTCAAAAGAAGGAGACGCTGCTTGCATACTGCTTTGACTATTTATATACCGTGGCAACTGCAAAGCCGCGATGGGATTTCGGTATTTAATTAAAAGCGAAGTGATCTCTTTGGTTGAATCGTTTGCTTGCGCGGATGAAACCAATACCGAAGGATTTGCAATTGAATCCTCCGCATGTTCTTCTTTGCTGTGTTCGCTGTGAACACTCCAGATGCTGGAAATATTGGTGAAGATCAAGTTGTCGATAACGGTGTGGCTCCGTTTTAAAATTCCCTTCACGATAAAAGGATGTGCCTCGTGCGCACTTCCTTCTTTCGTAAGTCCATGCGAACTTTCAAAAATATCTCCGGTTTTAAGTTTTAGAAATTCAGAGACAGTTGCACCCACTACCACTTCCATGTCGGCATGCCACCAATCACCAGTGGCAAGTTCGGCTTTGTATAAATCCACATATTGCTTGTTGGTGCCAATGATCCTAAAATTTTTATAGCTGTCGCCCAATGCGAGGGGGATAGCACTTTTCACCAACCGGTGTTTTGCCAACTTATCCGCCTCCATCAAGTTTATGTTTCCTGTGGGAAAATCAATATGAAAAATATTGCATAGGATCAATTGCAACGGACTTCCCTTCGCCCCTACCACTAAGTCGATTCCTTTTGTGTTGTTGCTGATTTTTTCTTTCAGTTGATTGCTGAACAAAAGCAATATGGTGATCACGGCAATGCCCAACGCCAACAAGATAATATTGAGCAGCGTGTTGAGCGGCTTGGCTTTGAGGTAGCTTACAACCAGTATAACTAAGTTCATACGAGTTGGATCAGGTTTTTGATTTTGCTTTTCAACCGTTGGTCGTGTGTGGCGATAACAAGCGTGGCTTGGTTTTGATTGGCCACCGACAAAAGTAAATCGCTTACCCGGTCGCAATTTTTATCGTCCAACGCGGAAGTAGGCTCATCGGCCAAGATCACCGATGGTTTGTTTAAGATCGCCCGCGCAATGGCCACACGCTGTGCCTGCCCAAGACTCAATTCGCGAATGGCGGCATGCTTCTTTTCGGCAATGCCGAGTTGTGCGAGCACTTCCTCCACTCTATCACGGTCTTGCTTCAATCCCGCCAGGAATGGGGCCATCAATAAATTTTTTTCCACGGACAGGGCACTGATCAAATGATTGCGTTGAAAAATAAATCCGTAATGTTTCCCGCGAAAGCGGTCCAATGCCACTTCAGAAAGTTTTGTGATATCCGTTCCGTTTACTTCAATGTTTCCTTGCTGCGATTTGAGCAACCCGCCCAACAAATGAAGGAGCGTGGTCTTGCCACTTCCCGATTCGCCCAGCAAAAGAAACTGTTCGCCATTCTGAACTGAGAAATCAGGAAATGCAATAGGAGGTGAATTTGGATAGGAATAGGAATAGGAAAGGGAAGATATTGAAAGCATTTTCTTTATTTTCGATTTGATATCGTCAAACAGTGAATGATTATTTGGAGTTTAGTGTGGTGATTGTTTTGAGTTTTTTTATTAGGACTAGTTTATGCAATGTTGCTGGCGCTGAGAATTTTAGTCCTCCAAAGCCCATAAATTATAAATCCAATCCCCACAACCATGTAAGGAAGGCTCAAAAGTTGTCCCATATTAAATGTCATTCCATCTTCAAATCCAACTTGGTCCTTCTTTACAAATTCAATTACAAATCTCGCTGTAAATATCAAGACAAGTACAAGCCCAAAGAAGAATCCGTTTTTAAGTCTATCTCTATTTTTTTTGTAAAGAATTAGCATAATCGCAAATGTGATAAAATAGGAAATCGCCTCATACAATTGAGCTGGGTGTCTTGGTATGTTATCCACTCGCTCGAAAATCACACCCCACGGTTTTGTTGTCGCTATGCCGATAATTTCTGAATTCATAAAGTTTGCAAGCCTGATAAAACCACATCCCAAAGGTGTAACAATTGCAATCAAATCAATGGTATCAATCATGGAGCTTTTGGTCTTTCGCGCATAGATATATAATGCAATTACCAAACCCAATGCACCACCATGACTAGCCAATCCCTGATATCCGGTAAATTTTATCCCACCCTCAGGAGGAAAAGCTATTGGTAGAAACATCTCCAGAGGATTTGCCAAATAGTAAGAAGGCTCGTAAAATAGACAATGCCCAAGGCGTGCACCTACCATAATTCCAATCATACCATAGATTGATAATTTCTGCAAGTTTTCCGGTGGTATGTTTTCCCGCTTAAAAATCCATCCCAACATATAGATGCACAAAATCAATCCACCTACAAAGAGGATTCCATAATATCGAAGTGAGAATCCGAAAATGTTTACTATTTCTGGGTCAAGATTCCAGCGGATATAGTTTAAAATCATATCTTAATTTTAATTGTTAGCAATGTGGTTTTTCAACAGCAATTATAATAGAGTACGACTTTTCCCAATTTCTTTGAATAAGCAATGTGTCGTCCGTCTTCCTCGCCAATCAAATAATAAAATCCGATTGCAGTTCGGTCGGATATTATGTCGTCCCAGATCTCTTTCTTTGTGTAGTCCTCGTCAAATGAGTCATTCGCGGCAATTGCTGGTTGATGAAAATTGTCTTCGTTGAAGAACTTGTCAAGTTTATCCTTTATGTACTTCCTCTCTTTCTTTGTTGAATTCAAAATGTCGTCTCTCTACTATCATGAAACTCTCAATTTAAAATGACCGCCAACGCCCAAATATACGCAACCACCTCAACGAAACTTGCGCATATCATTCCAAAATATCTGGCTTTGCGCTCCGCAGATAATTAGTCGTCTTACGTCTCGATTCAGTTAATTCTTGATCGGCTCGTAATCCTTAAATGGCGACAGATTTATTTTTTCCATCGCTGCCCTGTATTCGGGCCAGGCAGAAGCGTAAAATTTATTCACCTTGTTTACGGCTTCATTTATTTTTTCCTCAGCATGTTTATACACGCGCCTGTCTGTTTCGCTGATGGGATCGGTAGAACGCGCGATGTAACCGCGTGCTGTTTGCACATACGAAACCGGAGTAGGGTCAGGCGAACGCACGATTCCCTGGCGCTTGTCCACCTTGCCCAAAATGAAATCGAAGAGTGCGTTAACTGAATCTTTCATGGCTTTGGTCTTCGTGCCCGCTTCTTTCAGGTCGGTGCGCTTGGACCCCGCCTTAGGGTCGGTCAGGTCCTTTATTTTCTTTTCATACTCATCCACAATCTCCAAGGATTCGCGCAGGCGGTCGGTTGCTTTCGTTGCCATCGCAGTTAATTTCTGAAGGTCTTTGTTCATGGCATAGCGTTGCTCTATCACACTGGGTGCAACATTCTGGCGTGGGTCACCTTTCACGTTTATGGATGTAGAATCTTTTTGATCGCCAAAGCTGATGCGCAACTTGTAAGTACCTGGCAACACAAGCGTGCCGCCAAAGCCACCAAACCCACCACAACCTCCTCCTCCACCTTCGCGTGGTTTCTCCCTCGAAGGATTGCGCTCGCTTTTTTCAGTCAAACTCCAATTCATCCTAAACAATCCGTTTTCGGCAGGGGATTTTTGCCGGATGGTATTGATCAGCGCACCCCTCGCATTAAAAATTTCCAACTTGACTGAATCGTATTTTATGGTTGGCTTGGTCTCCTTTTTTTCCGCCACAACGGGTGTTGCATTTTTTGCGCCTTTGGCAGGAGCCACTACAGGTGCTTCTTCTTTTTTCTCAACGGGTTTGTTCACCACATAAGAGATAAGCGCACCGGCCTGTCTGTTCTGTCCGTTGTAAATGGCATCGGCATCGAATCTTATGCCCGATGGCTGTTGGCGTGTAGTGAGATATGCATCGGGAGTAGAAAATATTTTCACTGTGCTGTTCAACAAAGCAGCACCCGACTTGGCAAGGTCGCGCAATGGGCGCACATCGTCCAACACGTACAGTGCACGGCCAAACGTTGCCATGGCCAAATCATGCTCGCGCGGATGGATGACCAAATCCATCACCGGCACACCGGCAGGAAAATCCACCGTCCATTTGGTCCAGTTTTTTCCTTCGTCAATGCTTACAAACAATCCGTTTTCGGCACCGAGAAAAAGCAACTTAGGTTCAACGGGGTCTTGCACCACTGCGAGCGTGAAATTATATTCTCCCACCTGAGCGGGCGTTACCAAACTTTCCCACGTTGCCCCAAAATCTTTTGTGCGGAACAGATACGGTTTGTAATCGAACATGCGATAGTTGTTCACCACCACAAACGCTTCGCCTGCATTGTATTTTGAAGCCTGGATTTGCGGAACCCAAGCACCCTTTGGCATGCCCATGATTTTGGATGAAACATTCGCCCATGTTTTGCCTCCATCTTGTGTTACTTGCACATGGCCATCATCGGTGCCCACCCAAATCACACCTTGCTTAATGGCGCTTGGCGCGATGGTAAGGATAGAGCAATGATTTTCGGCACCCGTTGCATCCATGGTGATGCCACCGCTCTCATATTGTTTTTGTTTTGATGGATCGTTCGTGGTCAGGTCAGCAGAAATAATTTCCCACGTGTCGCCTTTGTTGGTTGACTTGTGAACGAATTGGCTTCCATAATAAATAGTGTTGTTGTTGAGCGGGTCTTGCGCCACGGCCGCGTTCCAGTTGTAGCGCAATTTCATGTTTGCATCCAGATGTGTGGGGCGAATGTTTTTTGTAAACCCAGTTTCAAGATCGTAGCGCGCCAGGTTTCCTCCCTGCGACATGGCATAACCAAAGCGACTGTCGTCAGGGTCGGCCACTACATCAAAGCCATCGCCAAAAAGAACTTCTTGCCAATAGGAATTTCGGATGCCGGCATTGCGCCACACATAAGCAGGCCCTGCCCACGAGCCATTGTCCTGCATGCCACCATACACGTTGTAAGGATGATCCATATCCACATTGATGTGATAGAACTGGCCCACGGGAATGTTTTCTGCAAACACCCAAGTCTTGCCCATGTTGCGTGTGATGTTGAGCCCACCATCGTTTCCATCAATGATCATGTTTGGGTTTTCCGGATTGATCCACCAGGCATGATGATCGGGGTGAACGGAATTTCCGAGCATCTCACGAAAGGATTTGCCTCCATCTTCGCTCACACTGGCACCGGAATAAATTGAATAGAGACGGTTTTCATTTTTTGGATCCACATAAATCTCCCAATAATAAAAAGGCCTGTCGCCAATTTCATTTTTATCGTTCACCATCGTCCACTTCTCGCCACCATCTTCCGATTTGTACAATGCATTTTTCTTTGCTTCGATCAACGCATAAACTATTTCGGGTTTGCTGGCGGCAATGGCTATGCCCATGCGGCCCAGTTCACCTTCGGGCAATCCTTCTTTGCTCGTGATTTTCTTCCATGTCTTTCCTCCATCAATGGTAATGTGCATGCCTGAATTTGCCCCACCCGACTTGAACGTCCACGGTTGCCTGCGGTGCTCCCACATGTTGGCTATCAATTTATTTGGGTTGGTGGGGTCCATCACCAATTCGCCTACTCCTGTTTTGTTGTCAACAAATAATATTTGCGCCCAGGTTGCTCCGCCATCGGTAGTTTTATAAACTCCGCGCTCGGGATGATCGCCCCACGGAGAACCGATAGAGCCAACATACACGGTGTTCGGATTTTTCGGATCGATGATAACGCGATGGATGTGCCTGGTTTTTTCAAGGCCCATCAGCTTCCAGGTTTTGCCGGCATCTAAACTTTTGTAAATGCCATAGCCACCGTTTAAACTATTGCGCGGATTTCCTTCGCCCGTGCCTACCCAAATCACCGATGGGTTATCTTGTTGAACAGCGAGGGCACCAATGGCGAGCGTGTTCTCCTTATCAAAGATGGGTTCCCAACTCACTCCACCGCTCGTGCTTTTCCACACACCGCCCGAAGCGGCACCGGCATAAATAATATCAGGGTTGGCCACTACGGCATCGATGGCGGTGATTCGACCGCTCATGCCGGCCGGCCCGATGCTGCGCGGCTTCATGCCTTTTAATTTTTCCATGTCAAGTTTCTGGGCTTGTGCAAGGGATGCTAAAACAACAAGCAACAAAGTCAATTGAACTAATTTTTTCATACGGTTGGATTTATAAGTTTTAAAGATAGCAGTTGAATGATGTGAAAATGAAATGGATTGTACAGCCCGCCCGATATTTGGGATGGAAAGTGTATGTGCAATTTGAGTGGCGTTTGGAATGGGAATAGCGGAAAAAATTTTGGGCGGTGCTTCCACAAAGGCTGGCGTGAGGTGAGTGGTCTCCATCGGGTGCATGACAAATTGCGCTGACCAGAGATATACATGGCCTTTACTTTTTCCATTAATCTTTATATAGTGTTTGGTTTCTGATTTGGCACTTTTTTGTCTTGACACAAAAAAGTACC
>JANOQB010000028.1:0-3510 GCA_031422215.1 Cytophagales bacterium
TTACGCGCATCGTATAAAACCCGCAATTGTGACACTGAAGAGAGATCAGGTGGCCTTGATATTTTTCGATTTTTATCTCCTTTGTTTTTTCATCGATCCACACATCGTAATCAATGGAAAATATGTTTTCCTCTGCTTTCATGCCTTCGTCTAAATGAACATCCTCTTCATCTTCCGTAAGCAGATGCATCCGGTTGCCCGTGCCGGAAATTCGAGGAGCGTAGCGAAGCCTGCGAAGTTTATAATTAAGCCTGGTTGGATAGTAAAAATCGAGGATAAGGGAAGCTATATAAGCAATCAACGTGGCCCCTGCCACTGAGAAAAACAAGCGGACAAAAAAAGCTTCACTAATGGTGGACAGTTCGTCTTTTCCATACAGGTTGATGGCCATGGCAGCACCACCGCCCAATAAAAAAAACACCCATTTATACCAACGTATTTCCGACCTGTTGATAAAATCATATTTGTCCTTTAAATCGGCAATGGAAGAAACTTTCAACTGATAGATAAGGTATATGAGAAGCGACATGGTTGCCATTAAAATAGAACCAATCAGCATGAGATCATGCCACAATTCCAAAAATGCTTTCGAAGTAGAATCCATACAGGTAGTTAGATTTAATTGAACTTAAAGGTAAATATATTAACTAATTGTGAACAGGTTTTTTATAGAAGCGATGGCGTGGTTTGGCCGTCCACTTCAACGCCTCAAAATCTTTTCAAGGTTGGCTGGCGAGTAATTTATTGACTTGATCGTTTTGTTATCCGATTGGCGATAAATAAGCCACTTGTCGCCCTCCCTCTTAAAGTAGCATTCCGTTCCATCCTTGTCCTTATAATGTTGCACCGTTTTACGGGCTTCCTCTTCCGAAACACAGGCCTTGCTCATGTTCGACCGTTGAACTTCTTCAAATAAAGCCCTGAACTTATCGGCCAGCCCAAATTCCAGGATGGCACCCGACAGCACATATTGAATATCGCACAAGGCATCGGCAACACCCACCAGGTCCTTTTCCAAAATGGCCACTTCCATTTCTTTCAACTCCTCAGCAATAAGGGCGACCCTGAGCTTGCACCGGTTTTCATCGGGAATGGCTGGCTGCCCTACTATAGGATGTTTAAATGTCCGGTGAAATTCGGCTACTAAGTTGAGTGTATCAGGTTGTTGCATACGGGGTTCAATATAATTTTCCCAATGATACATTATTCTTTTGGAAAATCAGGAATGAAAATACTGACTTTATCACGGCCACATAATCCAATCTCACGTTACTTCATTCAATCTTACAACCCTATATTTGGATTTTAATTGCAGAAATGAAGAAGAATTTTGTAGAAGAATTGCGCTGGCGCGGAATGATACACGACATTATGCCCGGCACCGAGGAACAGTTGAACAAAGAGATGACTGCTGGCTACATTGGGTTCGATCCCACTGCCGACTCGCTCCACATCGGCCACTTGGTTCAGATCATGACGCTTTTGCAATTTCAGCAATGTGGCCACAAGCCTTTTGCGTTGGTGGGCGGGGCTACCGGCATGGTTGGCGACCCTTCGGGCAAATCGGCAGAGCGAAATCTCCTATCGGAGGAAGTGCTCCGGCACAACGAAGCGTGCGTAAAAAAACAACTTGAAAAGTTCCTTGATTTTTCGAAAGGCACCAACTCGGCAGAAATGGTGAACAACTATGATTGGTTCAGGGGCCTTTCCTTTCTGGATTTTATCCGCGATGTGGGCAAGCACATCACCGTAAATTATATGTTGGCCAAAGACTCCGTGCAAAAGCGGCTTGAGGCGGGCCTTTCATTTACCGAATTTACTTACCAACTTGTTCAGGGTTATGATTTCTACTGGCTATACCAAAACAAAAAGTGCAAACTGCAAATGGGTGGTAGCGACCAATGGGGAAACATTGTTACCGGCACCGAACTGATACGCAGAAAAAGCAATGGTGAAGCCTACGCGCTCACAACCCAATTGATAAAAAAAGCTGATGGCACCAAGTTTGGGAAAACCGAAGGCGGCAATGTGTGGCTCGATCCAACCAAAACATCGCCCTACAAGTTCTATCAATACTGGCTCAACACGTCCGATGAAGATGCTGCCTCCTTTATAAAGATTTTTACCCAACGCAGCCGTGAAGAGATTGAAGCTATTGCCCAAGAGCACATGCAAGCCCCGCATTTGCGCAAACTGCAAATTGAGTTGGCAAAAGATATTACCATACGGGTGCATTCACAATTTGATTTGGATGCTGCCATCAAAGCTTCATCCATCCTGTTTGGCAACTCAGTAACAGAAGATTTGCAGAGCCTTGATGAGGACACACTGCTGGCTGTGTTTGAAGGCGTGCCTCAAGTTGCCATTAGCCGCGCTGCGTTTGAACGTTGCAACACAGTAACTGACCTCCTCTCGGAGGCCACGCAAGCAATCATTTTTCATTCTAAAAACGAAGCCCGCAAAATGATTCAAGGCGGGGGGGTGAGCATAAATAAAATAAAAATTTCTGATCCTTCGCTTAAGCCTGCCTTTGAATTGCTTCAAAACAAATACCTGCTGGCACAAAAAGGCAAGAAGAATTATTATCTGATAAGGGTGGAGTAAACCATTCTGTCTTACCACTCTATCTCCATAGTTGAAGTTGGTCGCCCCGTTAGAGTTGGTCGCCTGACCAACTCCTCTCAAATCTCCATTTTGCCCTGTCGATTATGAAATTCTTGAGAGCAGGATTAAATTGAAGTTTCTCCAAGTGGCGGGTAAGGCGACCCGCCACAACTTATTTTAGACTCTTGTTGGAGTTGGTCGCCCCGTTAGAATTGATTATGACTTTGCGTATGCACAAACGCAACCGAACATACAAGTAAACACAACTTCGCGTACGGGCAAACACAACTTCGCATACAAACAGATAACACTTCGGCTACAGGCAAACACAACCTCCCGTACAAACACATTATACCTCGCGTATGAGCAAACTCAACTTCGCATACACGTAAACACAACCTCGTGTATTAGCAAACACAACCTCGTATACAAACAGACTACACCTCGCGTATGGGTAAATACAATCTCGCATACAAACAAATTACACCTTGCGTATGCACAAACACAACCTCGCGTACAAGCAGATTACACTTCGGGTATGAGCAAACACAATTCTCGGACAAAAAAAATTTGCTTGCGCCCATACAAAATTTCAAAAATGTGAGATCAAACGTGCCACTCAATTCCATGTTACATGAAAAAGCTGAAATATAGTTTCATAAAAAGATCAAAAAACAACAACGGTTTGACCCACACGCTACGTTGCATCACAAAAAACAACACCATGACACATGTCAAAAACGCAGAAGCCTTCGCAAGGCTCGTGGGCTTCTGCACCGGGTATGGGGGCAAGTACAATCCCGGCCGTCAAAACCTCCGCATCGAAAACATCACCACGCAGTTGGAGGAAGTCCGGCAGGCAATGGAACAAGTGACCACTGCCAAAACAAACTTCGACAACGAAGT
>JANOQB010000029.1:0-8695 GCA_031422215.1 Cytophagales bacterium
TCATCCCCGTACAAAGAAAAATTTTTCAACTTTAAAACGGCAACCAAAAAACATTTTGGCTGTTGATCCACTCAGTTATCTTGAATTTATTTATTTGTTGAAAGAAGCAAAAGCGGTGATCACCGATTCGGGTGGAGTGCAAGAGGAAACTACGGTGCTGAGTGTGCCTTGCCTTACCTTGCGCAACAATACCGAGCGGCCTGAAACCGTTACGCAAGGTACCAATGAAATGATTGGTGACAATTTCGATGCACTCACCGAGGCGTTGAAAGTTTTAAAGGCAGGTACATGGAAGAAGGGAACAATTCCACCCTTATGGGATGGGAGAGCGAGTGAAAGGATAATTGATGCTATTATTAAATTACGGTAATTTGTTTTGGCTTCAAGTAATTGACAATTGTCTCTATCCAGATATTTTTGTCAAATGCTGTTTGCCCCGATAGCTATCGGGGGCAATTCATTTCACCCTCCCCGGGTTCTCTTTCAAAAAACCTTCCCACGATTTACTTTTATTTTTTGCCGTGCCGTTTTGAAAGTGATGGCACACGGCCACACCCAGCGCATCGGAGGCATCCAACAACTTGGGCATCTCTTTGATCGTGAAAATCTGCATCAGCATTTTGGCCACTTGCTCTTTGCTCGCATTTCCATTACCGGTCACGGATTGCTTTATGGTTTTGGGCGAGTATTCGGTTATGGGCACTTCGCGGTGCAAAGCGGCAGCCATCGCCACACCCTGTGCCCGCCCGAGCTTTAACATCGACTGCACGTTTTTTCCAAAGAAGGGTGCTTCCAACGCAACTTCATCGGGAGCAAACTCATCGACAATGCCCAACACCCGCTCAAATATTTTTTTTAGCTTCAGTTCGTGCGACCCATATTTGCCCAAGTGAAAAACCCCAAATTGCAAGAGCGTAAGTTTCGAACCTTTTGCCAGGATAAGTCCGTAGCCCATCACGTTGGTGCCCGGGTCCAGCCCAAGAATTATCTTTTCCCTCACGGCTTTTTTCTCAACTTTGCCCACGGCTCAAACATACAGAGAAACAGGCAATGCTCATTTATCTTACCGTCATCTTCATTATTTATTTTGGGTTTCTGCTGGTGTGCTTGGCAGGCTGGCAAAAATTTGTGAAGGGTAAGACACGCACAAGTCACCGCTCCCAGGAGTTTGTTTCTGTTGTTGTTGCCGTGCGCAACGAAGCGGGTTCCATCTCCCGCCTGTTGACTTCCTTAGAGGTTCAGGATTTTGCGCGAAGCAATTTTGAGGTGATCTTTGTGAACGACCACTCTACAGATGCGAGTGCTGAACTTATTGATAGGTGGATAGAAAGTAATCAGCAGCTCCAAGTCAGGCTTCTGCAATCACCCGGTGAGGGAAAGAAGCACGCGCTAACCGAAGGCATTCAACGGGCGAAAGGGGAAATCATACTCACCACCGATGCCGACTGTGTGCTGCCACCGGATTGGATTTCAACGATGGTGCTTTCGTTTAATGTTGATAGCGACAAAGCCACACATGAAACAACTATGGTGGTTGGTATTGTCAAAATCCAACAGGATAAATCTTTATTTTCAAAACTTCAGGCACTCGAATTTAGCAGCGTGATGGGCACGGGCGTTGCCTTGCTCGAAGTTGGTTTTCCGGTAATGTGCAATGGGGCGAGTCTTGCTTTTCGCAAGAAAAGCTTTGTAGCCGTAAATGGATATGAAGGCAATCTTCACATCCCTTCCGGGGATGACGAATTTTTGATGAGGAAGTTAAACGAACAATTTCCTGGTTCCATAAAATCTATTCGATCGGCATCTGTTGTTTCCACACAACCTCAAACCTCTTTGAAAAAATTTATTCATCAACGCCTGCGGTGGGCCAGCAAATGGAAAGCCAACGATTCGTGGATTGCAAAGGGTTTGGCATTTTTTATTTTTGTTTTTCAAGCATCGGGCATCATGGCGATGTGCCTACTCTTTTCAAAAAACTATGGGATGGTGGCAGGTGGACTTTTGGTAGGAAAATTCTTGCTGGAAGGTTATTTGCTTTTCACCGTAGGCAAGCGATTGGGGCACACGTTTTCCATTCCTTCATTTCTCATCCTCCAATTGGTTTATCCCTTCTATGTAATATCGGTCGGTATTTTTTCCCAACTGTTTGGATATGAATGGAAGGGAAGGAATCTTTCATAACTCAACACCTATTGACAATAGCACATCTCTAAAAATCTTTCTTTTTATCGCGTCAACCTTCCAAGGGTACACGGATTTAATAATAATGGAGCGGTGTATTCAGCCCTGAAAGGGCGGCATATACTAAGACAGGGCGGAACCCCTGTAGATAAAGAATGAAGTAAGAGAAAGCCCTGAAAGGGCGGGGATAGTAGTAGTATGAAAGTTATTCCTCCCTTTCAGGGCTATTCGGGATGAACAGGCTAAACAACGCAGGGCTTAACCCTGCGTTGTGTTGATGTCGCCCTTTCAGGGCTTTTGAGCATATTAACAAGTAAAATTATATACTAAATTTCTTTACTTGATCTCCACATTCACCTCACTGCTATCCGCTCCGCTCACAAATTTCACTTTATACTTGCCCTTGTCAGCATACTTTAAAACAGTGGAAGCAGGTGCAGGCTTGGCTTTCCCTTTTGCAGGAACAGGAGCAACTTCACTTATTTTCACATCCCACGAAAGTGAATGAAAACCTACCGTGCCCACTCCACGTAGTGTTCGCACCAAATTATTTTTCTCATCATACACTTCGGCCTTCACTTCGGCTGCCGGTTTGCCTACATAGTATAATAAGGAAACAGTGGGTGTATTTTTTTTCGACCAGGTAAATTGCTTTTGTCCCCACCGCTCGCTAAACCGGATGCTTTCAGGAGCAAAGGCCATTACTGATTTTTTGAAATCTTTTAATGCCTGCAATGGTTTTACATCGGCAACAAATATGCTGCGCCCATGGGTGGCCACCACCAATTCATTTTCGCGCGGGTGCACCATCATATCGTAGCTTGGTACATTCAGCATCTGGTTGAAAAAATGCCAGGTTGCACCGCGGTCTAAACTTAGATAGGTTCCATTGTCAAGCCCCGCATAAAACAAGTTTGGATTTACAGGGTCCTGAACAATCACATTCGCTACCGACTCAGGCAAATCACCTTTGATACTCTTCCACGTTTTGCCATAGTCGTTGCTCTCGAAGATATAGGTTTTAAATTCATCATTGCGATAGCCGTTCAACGAAACAAACACCGTTGCCTTGTCGTGCGAAGAAGCAAACACACTGCTCACCCAACGGTTACCGGGCAAACCGTTATTGATGGCATCCCAACTTCCACCACTATTTTTGCTCACCCAAAGATTTCCATCGTCCGTGCCCACATAGAGCAATCCAAATTGCAGAGGCGATTCAATCACCGATGTGATGGTTGAAAACGGAACGTTGCCCTGCGGTTTATTTTTTGTAAGGTCACCACTTATTGCTTCCCAATCCTCGGCCTTGTTCATGCTGCGATACAGTCGCTGCGATGCCATGTAAACAATATCCGGATTGTGCTTGCTCAATATTAAAGGTGTGCGCCAGTTCCAACGGTTGGCTGCTTCACCTATTTCATGCTGCGGTGTGATGCGCGTGTTTTTTGATTTGTCCAATTCAAGTTTAGAATAATTTCCAAACTGCAAACCGGCATACACCAATTTACTGTTGCGCGGATCGGGTGCCACATACATGCCATCGCCACCATAAATACGCTCCCAATGTTTGGTGCGGTTGGGCACCGACTTAGAAGAACCTCTCAACACACCATTGTCCTGAAGGCCTCCATAAACATTGTACGGATTTTCCATATCCACATTCACCGTATAAAATTGCCCCACCGACATGTTGTTGATGTGGAGCCACGTGTCGCCTTGGTCGTATGTTTGATATAAGCCTCCGTCATTTCCCATCAGCATGTGCGCGGCATCTTGCGGATTGATCCAAAGAGCATGATGATCGCTGTGCATAGTTTCCAGCGTGTCAATCTCAGCCCAGGTTTTTCCACCATCCGAAGATTTGAGCATAGGCACACCATAGATAAAAACATCTTCGGTGTTGGAAGGAGAAACACGCAGCTCGCCAAAATAATATCCGTATGTAAAATATACTCCATCAATATCCAATGAGTGTGTGCGCTTCCACGAAAGCCCGCCATCCTCCGAGCGATACACTTCTGCTCCTTTTATTTTTGTGCTGAACAAATCCGAGTTGGCATCGGTACCAAAATATTCCGCTATGTTTTTTGGCTGATACGTGCCTTCGCGCACATCTTTTTTCACCCGCTGTGCAGTGTATTTTTGTGGAAACCTGCTGGCTTTCAATAATTCATCCAGTTTTTTATCATCAACGGCAAGGAAATTTTCCACCGTCATGTTTTTCAAATCCTGCAATTTCAATTTTCCATCAGACGGTTTTTCTTTTTTCTCTTCCTTTACTTCCTCTTGATTATCAATGATGGCATACACTACATTGGGCTTGCTCCAGCAAACATCCAACCCAATGCGTCCGGCAAATTTTCCTTGTGGGAAACCATCCACCGATATCTTCCAGGTGTCGCCTCCATCTTCCGATCTATAAATTGCTGAACCCACGCCATTGCCTTTGAAGTCCCACGCTTTGCGCGAGCGTTCCCAACTTGCGGCAATAAGTTGTTTAGGATTTTGTGGATTGATGATCAAGTCTGATATGCCCGTGCTATCATTTACAAACAATGTTTTCTTCCACGACTTTCCTCCATCTGTTGATTTAAAAATTCCACGATCGCTATTGTTGGAATAAAGAGCACCCAACGAAGCAACCCACAGTGTGTTATTGTCTTGCGGATGGATGAGTACACGGCAGATATGATGTGTGCCCGTGAGGCCGTTGTGGCTCCAGGTTTTTCCACCATCGGCAGTTTTGTACATACCCGAACCTGCATAGGTGGAACGGCTACCATTCTTCTCGCCTGTGCCCACATATAAAATTTTTGGATCTGATTGCGACAATGCAAAATCGCCAATGCCCAGCGCATCGAGTTGGTCAAAAATTGGTTCGAACGTAATACCATTGTTGGAGGTTTTGAAAATTCCGCCCGATCCATATCCCACATAAAATTCTTTTGTGTTTTTTAGGTTCACTTCAACATCCACTATGCGGCCACCTTGCACGGTGGGGCCTATGTTGCGAGCAGGAAATTCTTTGAGCAACGAAATATCTTCGCGCTGCTTCCTTGCTTTGTACGAGGCTTCGATATCCGCTACGGCCGTAGGTTGTGCTGATTGCGCGATGGAAATGCAAAATAAGAGTGCGAGGAGAGTTTTGATTTTTTTCATTGGGTTGATGTGTTATGTGCTCTGGGGTTGAAGTTCTATTGGAAATTATTTTTTTAAAATTAGTCATTTCCTACCTGGAGGTTTTCAATATTTGCAGGCAATTATTTTAGCGGCCTCAAACACATCACTATGTTCAACGATCCAGAGTTAAGCGGAAAGTATCTCGGCACCATTTCGCAAGACTTTGTGAAAGTATCGGACATCATTAAAGATGCATCGTATCAGATAAGGAAGTCGGGGTTTGATTTCCCCATTTTTCCAATCTCAAAAACGGAAATCCCCATTGGGCAATTGCTGATCCCCAAAGAACCGATGCACCTCGAGTGGAATTACAACGCTTCGTTTCTGAATGAATTTGTGCAACGCGAGTTGGTGGCTGCCGATAAAGAAGAAGAATTCAAAAACAATTACAGAGACCCGGACGAATTCTGCTGCCTGTTTGTTGTGGACAATGAGTTTACCAGTTTTGTTTACATTCCGTTTCCGGAGGATTGAAATGAATTGATCCCGATAGCTATCGGAGGCGAAAAGCAATTGACAATAAATTTTAAAGGACTTTAGTCCAAGCTAGGAACTCAAAGTGAAAGCAAACTTTGCGCCTCTGCGCCTTTGCGTGAGATTGCATTTTGTCGTACACCCTAACCATTTGCGTGTGTTAGTGGTTTTGATTTTAATCCTAACTTTGTGGCAAAAATTCAGATTGCCACATGGTTGATACATTAAAAATTGCCACTTCACGGGTTTCAACATCACGTGTTCATGCTGTTGACTTTGCCCACCTTCCTTTTGGAAAAGAATATACCGATCACATGTTTATGGCCGATTACCGCCAGGGTGAATGGAAAAATTTTCGCATCCTTCCCTATGGATACATGCCCATAAGCCCAGCCTCGCCTGCACTGCATTATGGGCAATCCATATTTGAAGGGATGAAGGCGTATGCTTCTGCTTCGGGCAATGAAGCGCTTGTTTTCAGGCCGCTCAATAACTGGAAACGAATGAACATTTCGGCAGAGCGTATGTGCATGCCCGCGGTGCCAGAAGATTTGTTTATGGAAAGCATTTCGGCCTTGATCGACTTGGACCGTGCATGGATACCAAAGGCCGAAGGCAGTTCTCTTTACATCCGTCCGTTTATGTTTTCGGCAGACGAGTTCATTGGCATCCGACCCTCGGAGGATTTCACGTTTATGGTCATGCTCAGTCCAACTGGGCAGTATTACTCAGCACCTGTAAAAGTTAAAATAGAAACGCACTTCACCAGAGCGGTGGAAGGTGGCACCGGATATGCAAAAGCCGGTGGAAATTATGGTGGCGCAATCTATCCCACTAAACTTGCGCAAGACAAAGGCTACCAACAACTTATTTGGACGGATGGCAAGACCCACGAATATGTGGAAGAAAGTGGTACCATGAATGTGATGTTTGTGATCAACGGAGTGTTGGTGACACCCGCAGTGAGCGACTCCATCCTGGCCGGCATTACCCGCCAAAGCGTATTGGACTTAGCACGGCATTGGAAGATGCCTGTTGAGGAAAGAAAAATTTCTGTTAAAGAATTGGTAACGGCCTTGCAGAAAGGCCATGTAGAGGAAGCCTTTGGTGCCGGCACCGCGGCCACCATTGCACACATAGAATTGATAGGCCATGAAGAAAAGGATTATCTATTGCCACCAATCGGTGAACGCAAGTTTGCACACAAAGTATATGATGAACTTGAAAACATCAAGCGCGGCAAAAACCCTGATTTATTTGGATGGATTTTTCGGGTGTAAGGGTTGATTTGCCGATCGGTTGATTCTCTGATTTGATGACGGATACATCTGAAAGGCAAACAAAACTGAAAGCTCACGTCAATGAGATCAATCGCAATAATCTTTTTTCTGATAATGCCGGTTTCGTTTCTTCAAGCCCAGAAGCAACTCATCTTGCTCAAGGGCGAAACGGTAATGGCGCGCTACACCGAGGGAGAATATTTTCGTTGCAAACTCAAGAACAAAGAGAGGAAGGAAGGCAAGCTCATCGACCTTACCAATACGCAAATCATTACTTCCAACGACACCCTGCTGATGGCTTCGGTCGAATCCATTAAGCTCAGGAAAAGAAAAATAAACCCGACCCGGGGTTTTGGTGGATTGCTTTTGGTAGGTGGCCTGGGATATTTATTTATTGGCAGCTTAAACGCATTGGTATTGAACAATCAAACCGGTGCCGACAGCCAAGATCAAGTTGTTCCGCTGGCCATTTCGGCAATGGGTGCCTCTATGCTGTTTCTGCACAAGCCATATAAAAAAGTGAAGCGGCATTCGCTGCGCGCGATTGATTACACATCACGCTTCTATGAACTGAGGAAGTGAGCGTAGTTTGTTGAGTACCCATGGCGATACTGAAAATAAAAAGGCACTCCCTTTCGAGAGTGCCCCAACCTAACCCCACACTACCTTAGTTTACCTTGATGGTTTGCTTCAATATTTTTTTCTCGTCTTTTGGAATGCTCAATTCCAGAATGCCATTGTTGTATTTGGCATTGATCTTTGCAGCATCCACATTTTCAGGAAGTTTGAAAGACCTGCGGAATGCACCATACTGGGTCTCCACGGTGTGATAGTTTTGATCTTTCTTTTCGTTGGAGAGTTTCCTTTCTCCGCTCACGGTAAGGTAGTTGTCATCCACCTCAATTTTGAAATCATCTTTGCTAAGGCCGGGCACGGCAAATTGAATTTCAAAGGCGTTGGTGTTTTCGAGTATGTCCACCTTAGGGACAAACGAGCTGCCGCCAGTGCGGGCAACCGACTCATTGAAAAGATTGTCGATCAGGCTGCTGAATGAAGTCGGTACGAAATCATTCGCGTTGTAACGGATAATGCTCATAATTTTTATTGTTTTTGGTTTAACATGTTTGACTTTTGAAGCCACCGACTCAATCAGTCAAAATTATGCCGATAGAATTTTAGTATTTTTATCGGACAGTATGGCCGTATTTTGCATAACTTTATACATAAACAAGACACTATGTCTTATTTTAAGAAGCAAAACAGCCATGTCGCGTCACAAGACCCTTCCTGCCTCCAATGTTTTAATCGCCTCCTCAATTATTTTTCTTGATTCTTCGTTGGGCGCCTGTGTCAGGGCAAGCTTTGCATGTTCCAATGCTTTTTTTAGGTCACCGGTTGCAGAATAGCCACGCATCATTCCCGCATTGGTTGGCCATGCGCCTTTATTCTTTTTGTGATTTTTTTCGAAGATGGCCATGGCATCTTTCACACGGTTTTCATTCAATAATTGGCGACCGTAAAAGTGCATCTCGGTAACGCTGGCGTTCGCCAACGCAGCTAGCATGATTTGGTCGGCC
>JANOQB010000030.1:0-2415 GCA_031422215.1 Cytophagales bacterium
GTGAGGTTCGGGTAATCAGTAAACGGTAGTCGGTGTGACGGTAATCGGTAATCTTGAATATAAAATCTTAAAAATATGCTACGCAACTACTTCAAAATCGCCCTCCGCTCACTAATAAAAAACGAAACCTACTCTTTCATCAACATTGTTGGTTTGTCGGTAGGCATGGCGGTGAGCTTGATTATTTTTTTGTATGTGGTGCATGAGTTTAGTTACGACAAATTTCATGCGAAGGCCGACAATATTTACCGGCTTACTTGTAAAATAAATTATGGAGAACAAGAGATATACACCACGTCCATGTCCTCGCAGTTTGGGCCAATACTTAAAGAAAATAATCTCAATGTGGAAAACTATGTTCGCGTTCGCAATCCAGGACGCGTTTTGATTCAGTCCAATGAAGGGCATATCAACTTCGAAGAGGGTATTGCTTTTTCAGACACTTCGTTCTTCTCGGTGTTTTCATTTCCTGTTCTGCAAGGCGATTACCATGCTCTCAATCGCCCAAGCACGGCAGTCATCACCGAAAAAACCGCGCTGAAATATTTTGGCACAACACAAGCACTTGGAAAAACGATACTCTATAATAAGGACTATCCGTTGGAAGTAGTGGGCATAGCAAAAGATTTTCCATCCAACTCTTCTATACAATTTGATTGCATTGTGTCGCTCTGTACGCTCGGAATAATCCCCGAGGAAAAGTCCGCGTATGTACACGCGGTGGCAAGTCTCGGTTCTATTCCCACCTATATTGTAGTCAATAATAAAAGTTCCGTTTCAAAAATAATTTCCTCTATTCCCAAGTTTGCCAAAACCACTGCGAATGAGACCTACTCACTTGAAAAATTTTCAGGCGCACATTTGTTCCGCGACTTGGGAGACTCGTCCAATATCACCTACCTCTATTTGTTCATGGCGGTTGCCATTATCATTTTATTGCTCGCGCTAATCAACTACATGAACCTTACCACAGCACGGGCAACACTTCGCGCGAAAGAAGTGGGCATTCGGAAAGTGATTGGCGCACGGACAACCAATTTGGCCTATCAATTTTATTTCGAGTCGGCCCTCATGACGTTGCTCGCTTTTGGTCTCGCTTGCGTTTGGATGGAAACTTTGCTTCCGATTTTCTTAAACATTCTACAAATTCAGATTGACCAATCGTTTATACAGAGCATTTGGTTTGCGAGTGTAGCGGTTGGCTTGTTGTTGATTTGCATATTGCTTGGCGGAAGCTATCCTGCCCTTGTTCTTTCGCGCTTCATGCCTACCGAAGTGTTGAAAGGAAAGGCCAGCACATCAGTCGGTGGCGGTAGAATACGCAAAGGGTTTACGGTGGTGCAGTTCACAGCCTCCATCGCGTTGATACTTGTCACGCTTGGCATTCAACATCAATTGGATTTTTTGCGCAACAAGAAAATCGGCTTGAACAAAGAGCAAGTGATGGTAATAGATTTGGACAGAGAAAGTGCCGTACATTTTGCTGCCATGAAAAATGACTTACGCAACCTAAGCGGTGTGCAGCAAGTGGCTGCCGCTTCCAGAGCACTTTTTGTTACAGACCACAGCGCCATGTTTGTTAAAACCCCCACTACCAATGAGGAAGTTTTCATTGGCGATTTGGCCATTGACGAAAATTTTATTTCAACACTGGAAATCGGCTGGGTGGTTAAACCCGATAACCTCACCAAGGGTGGATATATTATTAACGAGTCAGCACTGCGCACATTAAAGATTTCCAAAGATGACATTGGAGTAAAACTTAATGGTCAGCCCATCATCGGGATTGTAAAAGATTTCAATTATCAATCCCTTCGACATAAGATTGAGGGTATGGCGTTGTACGTTCAGCCCGACCCGGCCAAGGCATTTAGAAATTATGGTGTATCGGATGGCGTATCGCTCTATCTGCGGCTTGACCCGAAGAGCAATCTTCCCAACAAAATAGCAACCGTGCAGGCTATCCATAAAAAATACCAAGGCAACCGTCCCTTCGAATATTATTTTCTTGATGAAGCCTTCGACAAACTTTACAAATCCGAAGACAGGCTCTCACAGATTTTCAATGCCTTCACTGTCATTGCCATCGTAATTGCCTGCATGGGGTTGTTCGGTTTGATTACGTTCACGGCCGAGGTGCGCACCAAAGAGATTGGCATTCGCAAAGTTTTTGGTGCAAGTGTTCAAAATATTTTTGCCCTTCTCTCCAAAGAATTTTTTGTGCTCGTTTTGATTGGAGTGGTGATAGCCATTCCCTCTTCGTGGTGGTATTTGCAAAATTGGCTGGAACAATTTTCCTACAAAACAGAAATACCGTGGTGGTTTGGATTGCTGGCAGGAGGCTCGGCACTTATTATTTCGTTGTTGACCATTTCCTCACAAGTATTGAAAGCAGCGAAGAGTAACCCGGTGGAG
>JANOQB010000031.1:0-6299 GCA_031422215.1 Cytophagales bacterium
GCCATCGCTTCCACAATAGGCACAGCTCGTGGCACCACGCACGGGTCGTGCCTTCCTTTACCTGACACGGTGGTTTCGTTCCCTTCTTTGTCCACGCTCGGTTGGTCTTGCATGATGGTGGCCACCGGTTTGAATGCCACATTAAAATAAATATCCTCTCCATTGCTGATGCCGCCTTGCACTCCGCCCGAGTGGTTTGTCTTGGTGCGGATTTTTGTGCCGTCATTATAAAACTCGTCATTATGCTGAGAGCCTCGCAACGTTACCCCATCAAAGCCGCTTCCATATTCAAAACCTTTTACGGCATTGATGCTAAGCATGGCCTTGCCGAGTTCGGCATGCAGTTTATCAAACACGGGCTCGCCCAGCCCAACAGGAGTATTTTTTATCACGCATGTTACAATGCCCCCAATCGTGTCGCGGCTCAACCTCACTTCATCAATCAAGGCAATCATTTTTTCGGCTGTGGCCGGATGCGGGCAACGAACGATGTTGTCTTCTGTTTTGGATAAATCCAACCGCGTGTAAGGCGGTGCTTTCAGTTCGCCCACCTGCGAAACATAAGCGTTCACTTCCACGCCAGATTTTTTCAACAGCAATTTTGCAATGGCCCCTGCTGCCACACGGGCGGCCGTTTCGCGTGCAGAGCTTCTTCCGCCTCCTCGATAATCGCGATTGCCATATTTTAATTCGTAGGTATAATCGGCATGTGAAGGACGAAATGTGTTTTGAATATGAGAATAATCTTTGCTGCGCTGATCTTGGTTTTCGATAACGATGGCGATGGGTGTGCCCGTGGACTTTCCTTCGAAAACCCCGGAAAGTATTTTGAAGGTATCATCTTCCTTTCGTTGCGTGGTTATTTTTGATTGGCCGGGTCTTCTGCGATCCAGTTCTGCTTGAATGAAGGCTTCATCAATGTCAAGTCCTGCTGGGCAGCCATCGATGATTACCCCAATGGCCGGCCCGTGACTTTCGCCAAAGGTGCTGATCTTAAAAAGAGTTCCGTATGAGTTGCTCATGAAAAATGTGAGATATGAGATGTGAGATTTAAGATTTATGGATGTGAGATTTAAGATTTTGGCTTGGGGGCAATATTCCCCTAAAGCCTTCAACTGATAAAGTGATTTTAGAAATCAGGAATCAACGTCTTAGAAATGGAGTTTACAATGGAGCCAGAGCAAATCTAACATCTTAAATCCAACATCAATTAGAGCCAAACCATTTTTTCCAAATGGGTTTTTTCAGATAGGCTAGTTCTTCTTTGATTTGCTCGCGTGTCATAATTACAAGTTCCCAGGCAGCATCGGCTTTTCTTTTCGATTCTTTCACTTCTTCCTTCATCACAATAATCTCTTGCCTCATTACTTTTGTGTCTTCGGTAATAGCCAATGTGAGTGCGCGTATATCGCGCATGTCGTCATTTAACGCATCCAACCAATTCTCCTTTTCCATAACCAACAAAATATATTTCGAATGTAAGGATTATTTTCTGAAGACCAGAAATGCCGCCCCGGCCAACACAATCAATATGAAGATGTTCAAACTCACTTTCATCCAATCGCTCGATGGTGACTGCCTGAGTTGGTTATCGTTGTAAGAAAGCCGGTCGTAAAAAGAACCAAGATCGGTACTTTCTATAAATTGATTCTTTTGGCTTTCGCCTTCTATTCGCAGGGTATATTGCGACCGCAAGGTGTCGTACTTTTTTTTATTGGGATTGAAAAACACCCATTGAAAATAATCAGCCAGCTTAAATTCCCCAGGCTCTTTGGGTATCATAAAATAGTTGAACGACTTGTTGCCTGTTACGCGGCCGCCTTCGCGTTTTATATTTTGTTTCAGGTTAGGTTCGTAAAAATCAAAGTTGGCATCGTTTAGCACCACGGGCTTTTCAATAGCCGATATATTGCCTTCTCCACTGACCCGAAATTCATATCCCATGCTCTGACCTGTTTTAGGATTTGCTGCAGTCAATAGTTCATTCAATTGATAATCGCCAACGGCCACGGCATTGCGCAACGGATGCGGAGGCAATTCTTTTACGTTTACGGTTTTGGCTTTGGAATAAAATGTTTTAAAATCTTCTTGCCGGTTTTGGCCAAAGAAGGAAGGGTTTTTGGCCACTTTGAATTTGATCATCTCCAGGCCCACACTTGGAAACTTTAAAGGTTGTGCGTTGAGGGGAAAGTAGGCTGCCTGATAAATTTTGTATTGCGTGTAACCCTTTCCATTGATGGAGATCGGTTCGCCCTCAATGTTTTCTATGTTGAAATTTTCTTCCCAGCAATTGGCTGGTTTTATTTTTTTTAGGATTTCTGAAAGCTGCTTTCCCAGATCGTGGAATTGCATGTGCGCCCGGTTGTTGTCGGCAACAAGAAATGAAAGTGTGGCTGTAAAACCTTCTCCCACAAAAACTTCTTCCTTACTGGTTGTCAACGCCAACAGTGCATCTTCTTTCACATCCACGAATTCGGTGCTGCCGCGATTGGAAAAAATATCGGATGGGTCGGTTTCAAAAAGGCTGCGGAACGGATCGCGCTGGGCTTGCACGGCCGCGCCCACTTTCACTTTTTTTCCGGTAACGGAAATAATCTGATCGTTGACTTTCATTTTGAATGAGGGCACTGTAAACACGCCTTGTTTGGTGGGCGTGTAGGTCATGATCACGCTTTGGGCGGAAGTCATTTGCCCGTTCACAATAGTGGTTTGAGATTGGTTTGAAGTGCCCCTTTTGCGAAAACCATCTATGTCAGGAAAATTCTCATAACTTTTTAATCTGTCGTTATTTATGGTGACGGTGATCGTCCACGCTTGGTTTTCACCGATCTCATCGGGGCCCAAAGCGATTTGCACGTTGTTTTGGGCATATCCTACGCTGGCAAGCAGCAACAAAAAAGAAAGGGTGGTCGTTCTGTTCAAAAAAATCATATCCATAGTGGTTCCGCAACTCGTTGCACCCTGCAAATGTAAAATGTTCTTTTCACTCTTGAATTGCTTTTGTTATTTTCATGCCCGCAACGCCAGTATAATGTGGCACAAACGTACTTTACAATTTTTAAATGAAAATGCTTAGTTACGTAAAACAAATTCTCACACGGGTGAGTTTTGACGCACGGCTCTTCGAAAAAGAGTTAAGAAAAGCTATCAAAATGCTGATAGCCGATGAAATTCAGGAACTCAGGAATTGGTGTTATGCCAACTACCGGAGTGAACACGAAGCTATCCTTAACCGGGTTTTCGTGATTGCATAGTTGTTACCCTTGTTTAACCAAAAAATCCTGCCACTGTGCAGGATTTTTTTTTGGTTCTTGGTTCTTTTGCTCCAATGTTTCAAAACCTATTGGACAAATATGATGTGTTGCAGTCTTTGTGGTTCAAAATATGATTTACTCCAATACCACACGTTCGCATTTTAGTTCTTTCAAATAAAATCAATATTCCTCTTCAGCCCTTCCAGCTTAGTGCGCTTCACCGCAGAATTTCTAAACAGCTTTTCAAATACTTCATCCGTGATTTCTTTCCAATCCTGAGATTTCATTTTTTCCAAATCCTTGTGTGGGTCGAAGCGCTCTTCTTTGTGTGGTTGTGAGAAACGGTTCCAGGGGCACACGTCCTGGCAGATGTCGCACCCAAAAATCCAATTTTCAAATTTGCCTTTTACCGCTTCTGGAATTTCTTCTTTCAGTTCGATGGTGAAGTAGGAGATGCATTTGCTACCGTCCACTACATAGGGTTGTGGAATTGCATCGGTGGGGCAGGCATCCATGCATGCTGTGCACGTGCCGCAATAATCTTTGATGGGTCCATCATGGTCCAGTTCAAGGTCGAGAATAATTTCGGCCAGAAAAAAGAAACTTCCCATCGAGCGGTTCAGCAACAAACTGTTTTTCCCGATCCAGCCAAGTCCCGATTTTTTTGCCCACGCCCGCTCGTGCACAGGGGCCGAGTCCACAAACGCGCGACCGCTCACGTCTCCAATCTCTTCCCGGATTTTATGGAGGAAGATTTTCAATTTGTCTTTTATTACAAAGTGATAATCTTCTCCGTAGGCATACTTGGCAATTTTTAATTGATCCGGGTTTTCCTTTGCAATATCTTTTTCGGGATAATAATTATACACCAAGCTGATCACCGATTTTGCACCGGGCACCAATAGCGTTGGGTCGAGCCGTTTGTCAAAATGATTTTCCAGATATCCCATCTTGCCCTGATATCCGCGCTTCAACCATTCTTCCAATCGTGGGGCCTCCTCTTCCAAAAATCCAGCTTTCGCAATGCCGCAATAGCTAAAGCCCAATTGGGTGGAAAGTGATTTTATGAATTGAGTGTTTGAGGAGGTGTTGGTTTTGTTCACTGTGTTTCGAAAGAAGGATGCTTCAAATTATTTCGGATAGCTTTTGCAAAGCAAATGTACAACCTACCAGCAAGTTGCTTTTGACTGTCAAATTATTACTCGTGTATCGGCTGCCGGGATTTTCTTACAATGTCAAGTATCTTCTCCGCTTCAGGACAATACGCAATCAAGCATGCCTCACAAACATCGTCCCCGAAGCGTGGTTAGACGATGTTGGACAATTGTACAAGTTATCTTGAAAGTTTCTCTAATTAATGCGTAGGGGTTAAATGTTTTTTGTTCGTCATAGCTCGGCTAAATCAGTTTTATAATTTAAGAAAATTAACTAACATCTGTACGCAACCGTTTACGGAAAAATTTTGATCAGAAAGAAAATTGATGCTAAATTTATCCTTAGTTAAAAACTCAAATTTCACCTAACCCAATTAATCATGTTAAAAATTTACAAAATGCAGAAGCAGATGCTCGCAAGCATGCTGCTTCTGTTCGTGTTCTTCTCGGGGTTTTCGCAAGAGCGAAAAGTTTCGGGAAGAGTTGCCGATGAAGGCAGTGCAGGTATGCCGGGAGTAAACATCTTGGTAAAAGGCACAGCCACCGGAACTGTCTCCGACAGCCAAGGAAATTTCAACATCAATGTTCCTGCCTCCGATGCCGTGTTGGTATTTTCTTTTGTTGGCTACCTCACCAAAGAAGTGCCAGTGGGTTCGCAATCAAACATTAATGTGAGCCTCGACCCTGATGTTATCTCCTTATCTGAAGTTGTGGTTACCGGTTATGGAAGCCAGTCCAAGAGGGACATCACGGGTGCCGTGTCCATTGTTGATTCCAAAAAATTGCTTGCCGTTCCTACTTCCAGTTTGGGCCAGGCATTGCAAGGGCGCGTGGCCGGTGTTACCGTTGGTAACGACAACAGCCCCGGTGGTGGTGTAATGGTGCGCGTGCGTGGCTTCGGTACGATCAACGACAACTCTCCCCTTTTTGTGGTGGACGGTGTGCCTACGAAAGGAAGCCTCACTTCACTCAACATGAATGACGTAGCTTCAGTACAGGTATTGAAAGATGCCTCGGCCGCTTCCATTTATGGATCACGTGCCGGCAACGGAGTGGTGATCATCACCACCAAGCGTGGCAAGAGCGGAAAATCAAAACTCACTTACGACTCTTATTATGGAGTGCAAAAGCCCTGGAAGTTTTTAGACCTTCTCAACACACAGGATTATGCAAGCCTCCTTTGGGAGTCGCGCAAAAATGCGGGTGCTGTGAATGCTACTTCAGGAAACCCTGTGCATTCACAATTTGGCACCGGAGCCACCCCTGTCATCCCTGATTATATTTTTCCATCAGGTGCCATGGAAGGCGACCCACGCGTGAACCCTGCGAATTACTCAAAGGACATTGATGCGGCAGCCTTTAGAACTTCAAAGTGGTTGATCACCAAGGCCAATAAGGAAGGCACCAACTGGCTGGATGAAATTTTTGATGCGGCCCCTATACAAAACCATCAAATCGGTCTTTCGGGCGGCAATGATAATGGCAACTATGCGATTTCCCTCAACTACTTCGATCAAAGGGGGATCATGATGACCACCGGGTACAAGCGTTACACACTTCGCTCCAATACAGAATTTTCTGTGAGCAAGCGTTTTCGCATGGGTGAAAACATCCAGATCGGTTATGATGAGCGCGTGGGCCAGCAAAACGGAAACCAAAGTGAAAGCAATGCTATCTCCTTTGCCATACGCATGCAGCCAATCATTCCAGTGTATGACATTATGGGCTATCCTGGAGGCACTAAGGGTGGCGACCTGGACAATTCGCGCAACCCGGTTGGACAACTTACGAGGGGGAAAGACAACATAAATAAAAATGTCCGTGTGTTTGGAAATGCGTATGCCGAATTTGACATACTGGAAGGGCTGTCTGCAAAAACCAGCCTGGGTAT
>JANOQB010000032.1:0-11694 GCA_031422215.1 Cytophagales bacterium
AGCGGCTCGCCCGAACGTACCGCCACAAAAATATTAGCGTGGCTTTCGTCTCGTTCGGTACGGGCGGGCTTGTTTGAGCCCGAAGTTGGTGTGGGCAGGCCATGTGCGTGGGTGCGCATAAGGTGGCGAGTAGCGACAGCCCGGCCCCGATGGCCCAAGCTTTTCGCTGGGGCATTGGGGGCCGCCCTGATAGAGATTCAAAATTCAAGATTTAAAATTCAAGATCGTTTGGTTAAGCCGAGATGAGTAGCAACTGAACTACATAGAACATAGAACACATAGATTTCACATAGGGTTAATTGGGGTCTATGTGTGTATTTCTATGTTTCAATCTACCTATGTGGTCTAAATAATCTCTTAACTACACGACATTGATTCAAAATTCCTGAACCTATATCCGTAGCCCGGTGTCCCCACAGATCACCCATGATTCCCAACCATTGTGAAAAAAAATATTTTCCTTCATCAGGAACAAGAACTATATTAGCAGATCAAACAACCAATTAAATTTTTATGAAAAAACAAGTGAGCATCGCATTTGCATTCTTAGCCGTTTTATTTGCAGCCCCTGTATTCGCACAGGAAAAAATGGCCAGCCCCCCTGCCAAAGCAGAAGGAACCGCTGACGGGATAAAAGTTACCATTGATTATCATCAGCCTTCTGCTAAAGGCAGAAAAATGTTGGGCGGAATTAATCCTTTTGGAGAAGTGTGGCGCACCGGTGCAAACGCAACTACCTCCATTGAATTTGGAGCCAATGTAAAAATTGAAGGCCAGGCTGTGGCAAAAGGCAAGTATGGCCTTTTCACAATCCCGGGAGAAAATGAATGGACGATTATTATCAATCAGCAATCAGGCGGAAGCCCCTACGATTACTCTGACAAAAAAGATGTTGTAAGGGTAAAAGTAAAACCTGGAAAAACGGACAGCTTCGTGGAAACTTTCACTGTCTCTGTAGAGAAAAACAGTGTGGTATTGAAATGGGAAAACACATCCGTATCCTTTAAAATTTCGAAAGGCTGACGTTAATAACTGATGTTACGCAAAACTTATAAGTGGTGTCAGCCTGAGCCTGCCTACCGGTCAGGCAGGCTCAAAACTGACAGGTTCCTTCGTTTTGAGTAACATCAGTTAATAAGTGTAATTGTCCGTCACATCATTCTTAAAATCTTCAAACCAATCAAAATGAAAAATTTAAAATCTATTGCCTTCGCAGTTCTCTTGATTGCAGGAACGGGCGAGTATCTCACTGCTCAAAAATTACCGGGTGTTGACCCAAGCCCTGCCGACATCGCCTACTTCAGGCCCAATGGCCGTGGCACTGCACCTGTTGCAAAAGTTGTATATGGCCGCCCCATGAAAAAAGGGAGGACTATGCTCGGTGGCACAGAGGCGTTTGGAAAAGTATGGAGGCTGGGTGCCAATGAAACCACGGAAATAAAATTGTATCAGGACGTTACCTTTGGCGACAAAATGTTGAAGGCTGGCACCTATTCAATGTTTGCCATACCTGATAAATCAGAGTGGACGATTATCTTCAATACAAAATTGGATACCTGGGGCGCGTTTGAATATGATCAGGCCAAAGACGTGGCGAGAATAAAAGTGCCATCCGGAAAAACAGAATCCGAAGTGGAAGCTTTTACCATTACATTCGATGGCAAAGAGGCGAGTTCAACAATGGTAATAGCTTGGGAGAACACAATGGTTAAAATTCCGATCAAGTATTGATAGATTCGGTAGCATCAAGATAATTTATTGAGCCGGGCATAAGTCCGGCTTTTTTATTTTTGACAAATGAAGTAGCTTGTCAGTTCATAATCATTGTTATGAAAGTATTAGGAAGATCGGACCGTGTGGACTTGCCTGACCTTGGGCTATCGGGCATCCACGCAAAAATTGATACAGGTGCTTACAACTGCAGCCTACATTGTTCCAATGCCGAAGTGGTGGACGGCAAACTGCAATTCATTTTGTTGGATGAAGAGCATCCTGAGTTTACGGGGATGAAATTCACTTCAAAAAATTTTGAAAAACGTGAAATAAAAAATTCTTTTGGTGAAGCCGAGATGAGGTTTGTGATCAAAACCCGTATAAAAATTTATGGCTATATGATCCGGGCAGAGTTTTCGCTCAGCGACCGGGGAAATCTTAAGTTTCCAGTACTGCTTGGTCGTAAAATTTTAAGAAAGAGATTTTTGATTGATGTGGACCAAAAAGATTTGTCGTACCTCACCAAACGCAAAGAAGCATGAACCGGAATTAAGCAATAGAATTTCTATTGCTTAATTTGACGAATGAAAATCACCAAATTAACTTTATATCAATGCTCGTAACTATGTTTGGTGATTTTCATTGTCAAGGTTTAATCCTGACAATCCTGACGTTTCGGAAGGGATTCGTCAGTTTATATATGATCATTTTTATCTAATCTTAATCTGGGATGAACATTGCCATACTATCGAGGGACGCAAAACTGTATTCCACCAGGCGCTTGAAAGAAGCCGGTGAAAAGCGTGGGCACAAAGTGGAAATCATCGACCACATGAAATGCGTTTTGCTGATCGAAAAGAAAAGCCCTATGGTGTGGTACAATGGCCGCAAGCTCGATTACTTCGATGCCATCATACCGCGCATTGGTGCATCCGTTACTTTTTACGGTGCTGCCGTGGTGCGTCAGTTTGAGATGATGAAAGTTTTTACCGCAGTTGAGTCGCAAGCCTTGATACGTTCGCGCGATAAGCTAAGGTGCTTGCAAATACTCTCACGGGCCGGGCTTGGGTTGCCAAAAACCATTTTCATGGATTACACAAAAAATACCGAGGGCATTATCGAAGCGGTGGACGGGCCGCCCGTGGTAATAAAACTTTTGGAAGGAACACAAGGGCTTGGCGTGGTGCTTGCCGAAAATAAAAAGGCTGCGCAGTCGGTGATAGAAGCATTTCACGGTGTGAAGACACGCATCATCGTACAAGAGTTTATTAAAGAAGCGAAAGGTGCCGACATCCGTGCCTTTGTTGTAAATGGCGAAGTGGTCGGTGCCATGCGCAGGCAGGCAACACGCGAAGGTGAGTTCAGGTCCAACTTGCACCGGGGTGGTGTGGCCACGGTAGTAAAATTGAACCGCCACGAAAAACATGCGGCCATTGAAGCAGCAAAAAAAATGGGCCTGGGCGTTGCCGGGGTTGATATGCTGCCGTCAAAAAGAGGCCCGCTCATTATAGAAGTAAATTCTTCGCCAGGCCTGGAAGGAATTGAAGGTGCCACCAAAGTTGACATAGCCGGAAAAATATTTCAATACCTTGAAAAGCAGGCCGGCAAAAAGAAAATACAGAAAGACAAAGTGAATGCATAAACTAGATGCTGGATACTGGATACACGTTACATGCATCCAGAATCAAGCATCCAGAATCAAAAATCAAGAATCACCATGAAAGACGTCACCATCGCAGAACATCACCTACGGCCAGGGGAGTTTAAAGAGATCATCATCAATATTGCCCGGCTACCTTCGCGCACACAAATTGATACGCCCATCTATGCCTATCGTGGGTTGGAGGATGGCCCCGTGCTGGCACTCACCGCGGGCATGCATGGCGATGAAATAAACGGCATGGAGATCGTGCGCAGGATATTGGATACGGGGCACAATCGTGTGAAGCGTGGCACGGTGATCTGCATGCCCATCATCAATATTTATGGCTTCCTCAACTACTCGCGCGATGTGCCCGATGGCAAAGATGTAAACCGTTCTTTTCCCGGAAACAAAAATGGTTCACTTGCCTCGCGCGTGGCCTATCACCTTACCAAAGATGTGATTCCCTATATCGACTTTGGTGTTGACTTTCACACAGGCGGAGCCATGCGCACCAACTATCCGCAGATACGTTGCGTAATGGCCGAAGAAAAAAATGTGGAGTTGGCAAATGCCTTCAATGCTCCATTCACAATTGACTCCCCTTTCCGGCCACACTCCATCCGGCAAACGGCCGCCAAGCATGGAAAAAATATTATTGTGTTTGAAGGCGGAGAGTCGTTGCGCTTCGATCAGCATGCCATTGAAGAAGGGGTTAACGGCACACTTCGATTGATGAAACATCTAAAGATGATCGACTGGGCACCTGATACAAAAGAGGAAAACAAAATAATCTGGAATTCATCGTGGGCGCGTGCCCATCATGCCGGCTTGTTTCAATCAATAATTAAGTGTGGCGAACTGGTAAACAAAAACCAGGTTATAGGAACCATTACCGACCCCTTTGGAGAATTCAAAGAGCAAGTGAAATCACCATCCACGGGTTATGTGGTTGGGCTCAACAATCATCCTGTTGTAAATGCCGGTGATGCACTGCTCCATATTGGCATGGATAACCTATGCAGGATTGGTGGGAATACGGAAGATTGATGCTGGGTATTTAAATTTTCAAAGATCAAGTTCACAAAATTATCAGCAAACGGGTTTATGAAAAATCTCACTTCCTAAAATAGTGTCAGGTTGAGCCTCTAACCCCATACTCTCTCTCATGGTGTCAGTTGCATAGGCTTGAATACCTTAGAAGGATTGTTGGTCATTTCCACAATGCGACTTTTTATTTTGTCCCAATCGAATTTTCCTTTCATCAAGAAAACTTCTTTGATGTCCTTCACTTGCGAGAATACATTGAGTGAGCGGAGAGCGAGCATTTCATCCTGTCCGAATTTTTCTTTGAACCCCGAAAGCATTTTTTCAAGTGAAAGATGTTCGGAAAGAAAAGCGATATCCACATAATCTTTCGTCCTGTTCTGAACGTTGGCGATGGCTTCGAGTTTCATTACTGCAATGTCCTCAATTCCTGCCATTCGAATGCCGTCAATTACGATCGGTTCTCGCAAAAATCCGTTCTCATAATACACTAAATCGGTCTTGAGATTGCCGATAAAACCGCGTATGGAAACATCGCTGTACACAGGCAGACGGAAACCATATTGAGAAGTCAGGTACTTTGAAAGCGCGGGCCTATCAAATTCCTTTGTGGCAAAAAGGTCTATATCAACGCTCATTCGGTGACCGATTTGTAAAGCAAGTGCCGTCCCTCCCACCAAGATAAAACCCGATAGTTTTTCGTCACCCATCAGTTGCTTGAGTGTTGCTAATGTTTTTGTTGAAACGGTGTGGTTGTACATCATATCCTGATTTCAGTTCCCTGATGTGGCCATAGGCCGGGACCTTCCACCATATTTTTGTACGCTTTTAGTTCAGTGTAAGGGATTCCCAAGATGTTACTTATAAACTCAATATCTCGTTGCGAAAAAGTGGGGATTTCTTTAATAGTATCCCTGACGGTTTCAACACCGTACAGATTAAATAATGCATAATAATCTTCGCTGGCCCCGCGCTCAATCACGCGCTGTACAACTAATGCGGTTTGTGCACCGAAGTCAAAGCGCGACAGATCGTATTCCCAAAAAAGGCCCGGGTTGAATCTTGCTTGACTGTGATCTTTGTAATTATCAAAGTACATGGTTGTATTCGATTATGATCAATCCCTAAATTTATGTTACTTTTCATTGTCAAGAAAGGATTGTCGATGAATAGTCACCATAAATTTTTTTAACTTGACGTTTCAAAAAAACTAACTAAAAAGCCACCCATTAAAACATAAGTGAGAGGCATGGAATTGACCAACCCTAACCAACGCTATAAAAGAGAAGTGAAACGATACTGGATATTTGATCTTGGACATTCGCTCATGAAAAAAATTATACTCATACTATTCACTTTGTTCACCGCAGCGTGTGTTAACAATCCGGAGCAGGCTGCATCGGAAGCACCGGAAGTTTATTCCCTTCTTGGCGTAGAGTATTTCGCACCCAAAGAAGTCAATGCCAAATTGGACAGTAACCTTTCTGTGGCCAGAAAAAATTTCAAAGCCGATCCATCCGAAGAAAATTTTATTTGGCTGGGGCGAAGGACAGCGTATCTAACCCGCTACAACGAAGCCATCCGCAGGTACGATGAGGGCATTGAAAAATTTCCGGATTCATACCGGTTGTATCGCCATCGTGGCCATCGCTACATTTCTCAAAGAAAATTTGATGCGGCCATTGCCGACCTAGAGAAAGCATCGGACCTCATGCAATGGAAACCCATTGAAATAGAACCGGATGGCCAACCCAACAAATTGAACAAACCACTTTCGAGCACTCAATTTAATGTGTGGTACCACCTCGGCCTGGCGCATTATCTGAAAGGTGAATTTGACCTTGCCGAAAAAGCATATCTCGAATGCATGAAAGTTTCAGATAATGATGACCTGATCACCGCCACGGTGGATTGGCTTTACATGACTTACCGAAGGCAAGGAAAAAAAGAAGAAGCCAATAAACTTTTGGATAAGATCACTGCAACCATGACCATCATTGAAAATGATTCGTATTTCAAACGGCTCAATTTGTACAAAGGCATGTTGCACGTGGATTCTGTATTGTCTGTGAATGAATCCAATACAGATGTTGAACTGGCACTTGCCACCCAGGGCTATGGTGTAGGCAATTGGTATTTGTGCAATGGAGACACAACGAAAGCGGTCGAGCTATTCGAACGCGTAATAGCAGGCAAACATTTCTCCGCCTTTGGGTTTATTGCTGCCGAGGCCGACTTGGTTCGATTGAGATAATGTAAGCTGCCGACTAAAAATTGATTAACAATTTTTTACTAGAGTCCACAAACATTTCTCTCAAAATTGTCAAGAATCCTGCAACCAGTATCAAGCATCTACCAACATCCAACTAACTCACCACATGCACCTTGATCATATTGGATCGGCCTCGCTCTTGTATGGGCATACTGGCCAAGATGATAAATATATCTCCACTCTTTACATGGCCATCGCGCTTGAGTATTTTTTCCACATCGGCAATGGTATCATCGGTAGAAGAAGCTTTGTCGTAGTGATACGCCTTTGTTGCCCACACTAAATTCATGGTGTTGAGTATAGTGTCGTTGCTGGTAAAGGCAAAGATGTTTGCATTGGGCCGGTGCGATGCGGCTTTGTAGGCTGCATATCCCAACTGCGTCATGCCCACAATGGCTTTTGCGTTTACGTCCTTGGCCAACTTGCAGGCAGTGAGTATCAAACTATCGTTGAAATAGTTGGGAGATTTCGGATCCACCTCTTGAAACTTGTAAAAGATATTTGCCTGCCGCTCCACCGAATTGATAGTGCGCACCATGCTGCGTATCACTTCGATAGGGTATTTTCCTGCTGCTGTTTCGGCCGAAAGCATCAACGCATCGGCACCATCCATTACCGCATTGGCCACATCGTTGGTTTCTGCGCGTGTTGGCCGTGGGTTTTCGATCATGCTCTCCATCATTTGTGTGGCCACAATCACGGGCTTGGCCGCTTTGTTGCATTTTTCCACCAACATCTTTTGCACCATCGGCACTTCTTCCATCCAAATCTCCACACCCAAGTCGCCCCGGGCCACCATCACCGCATCGGTGGCGGCAATGATTGCATCAATGTTTTCCAACGCCTCTGGTTTTTCTATTTTGGCAATAATGCGTGTAGTGGAATTATGGCTGTCGATAATGGCACGCAGCGATTCAATATCTTTTGCTTTCCGAACAAAAGAAAGCGCCACCCAATCCACTTTATGTTTCAAGCCAAATTCCAAGTCGGCCATGTCTTTTTCTGTGAGCGATGGTGCACTAACTTTTGAAAACGGAAGGTTGATACCTTTGCGGGATTTCAAGGGGCCGCCATAAACGACTTTACAGATCACATCTATATCGCGCACTTCGCTTACTTTCAATTCTATCTTGCCATCGTCAATCAAAATCATATCGCCCACCTTCACGTCCCTGGGCAGGTTCTCGTAAGAAGTACTAACAATCTCATGGTTGCCGAGCAACTCGCGCGTGGTGATGGTGATCGACTCACCGGCTTTTATTTCGGTGCCAGGCTTCACTTCGTTTACACGGATTTTTGGGCCTTGCAAGTCTTGAAGCAAGGCAATGTGCGAACCCAATTCCTGGTTTATCTCCCTCACAAGGTTGATCACCTTCAAGTGGTCTTCGTGGTTGCCGTGCGAAAAGTTCAGACGAAAAACATCCACGCCCTCCTTAGCCAAGGCCCGCAGCATTTCTTTGTTGTTTGACGCTGGGCCTACGGTGGCCACAATTTTTGACTTGTTGTAAGTGATTTGTTCCATGTAAAAGTTTAGAAAATAAAGTTATCCTTCGATTTTAAAGAGGCCAAAGGTATAAAAGCCACCATCTCAACGGAAGGAATATTACGTAAGAGTTCTTGCAATCGATTGCTATTTCCGTGCTCCTCTCCTTGAATCAGGATTATATAGTCGAAGTGCGAATGCTCGGGCACCAAAAAACTCCTCATCTCATTGTCGTTTGGCTTGTTGCGGAAGAGTTTTAATTTATTCACTTCGTTTTCAAAGGAAAAATAGGAGAAGGAAACTTCTTGATTGTTCTTAAAGCGCACCATTAAATCGGGCTGTTTCACCAAACGGGTAGATAATTGATGGTTTATTTCCCAAGCAAGTTTATAACCTTTGGCAGACGTAATTATGCCTATTAAATCAAAATCATAACTATATTCGATTTCAAGTCTTTTTTTCTTCATTTTTGCAGGCCAATAATACAAGCGCAACTGTTAATGTTTGACAATATTGCACCAAATCTCTTTATTTGCACAGAATTTTGAATACTCTAAACCTTAATAAACATGTCTGAAATCGCACAAAAAGTAAAACAGATCATCATCGACAAACTTGGTGTTGAAGAATCTGAGGTTACTCCTGAGGCCAGCTTCACCAATGATTTGGGCGCTGACTCGCTGGATACTGTAGAATTGATTATGGAATTCGAAAAAGAATTCAACATCTCCATCCCTGACGACCAGGCCGAAAACATCGCAACGGTAGGCCAGGCGATTTCTTACCTGGAGGAGAACGTTAAGAAATAATCAGAGCAGAAGTCAGCATCTCCGTCACTAACGTATTGTATGACATTTAAACGGGTAGTAATCACAGGAGCGGGCGCATTAACTCCAATTGGAAATACCTTGTCCGCATATTGGGACGGGTTGAAGGCTGGAAAAAGCGGTGCGGCCCCGATCACAAAATTCGATACCACCCTTTTTAAGACCAAGTTTGCCTGCGAGGTGAAGGGCTTCAAGTTTGAAGACTTCATGGAGCGAAAAGAAGGCAGAAAAATGGATCCGTTTGCACAATACGCCATGGTGGTGGCTGACGAAGCAATACTTGATGCCAACCTTCCTTTGTCCGAACTGGATCCACACCGCGTAGGTGTTATCTGGGGATCGGGCATAGGAGGGTTGCTTACTTTTCAGGAAGAGGTAAAAGCGTTTGCAAAAGGTGACGGAACGCCCCGCTTCAACCCTTTCTTCATCCCCAAAATGATCCCCGATCTTAGTGCAGGCTACATCTCCATAAAATACGGTTTTCGTGGGCCCAATTTTGCCACCGTGTCTGCTTGTGCATCTTCAACCAATGCCATTTACGATGCCTACACCTACATAAAATTGGGCAAGGCCGATATTATTGTCAGTGGCGGATCGGAAGCAGCCGTATGCGAAGCTGGGATAGGTGGGTTCAACGCGCTCAAAGCCCTGTCGGAAAGAAACGATTCACCTGAAACCGCCTCAAGGCCCTACGACAAAGACCGCGATGGTTTTGTGCTGGGCGAAGGTGCGGGCGCAGTTATATTGGAAGAATACGAACACGCCAAAAGACGTGGCGCAAAAATCTACGCAGAAATAATTGGCGGTGGCATGTCGGCCGATGCATACCACATTACCGCGCCACACCCAGACGGTGAGGGCATAATCCGGGTAATGCAAAATGCCATAGAAGAGGCAGGCGTTAAACCCAATGATGTCGATTACATCAACACCCACGGCACCTCCACCCCATTGGGCGACCTAGGCGAAATAAAGGCGATACAAAAAGTATTTGAAGAGCAGGCTTACAGAATGAACATAAGCTCCACCAAATCCATGACGGGCCACCTGCTGGGTGCGGCCGGTGCCATTGAAGTGATTGCGTGCCTGCTTGCCATAAAGCAAGGTATCGTGGCACCCACCATCAATCACTTTGTGGATGACGAAGGACTGGATCCACGCCTCAACCTAACGTTCAACAAGGCGCAACAACGCGAGGTTAACATTGCCATCAGCAACACCTTTGGCTTTGGCGGGCACAATGCTTCCATCGTTCTCCGCAAGGCCGTATAATCCACCCCATTGTGTGGAGCCTGTTAAATTTATCGAAAGGAAATTCTAAAGAAGACAAGATATTGGTAACGGCCATCCGTACCATTGTGGGCATCACACCATCCAACCTGGCCCTATATAAATTAGCAACACTGCACAGCTCCAAGTCAACAGAGAAAAACGGCATTCGCGAATCCAACGAGCGGTTGGAATATTTGGGCGATGCCATCTTGGGCGCTACCGTGGCCGATTATCTTTTCAAAAAATATCCTTTCAAAGACGAAGGCTTCCTTACCGAAATACGTTCGCGCATAGTGAACCGTGAATCGCTCAACCACCTGGCACGCAAAGTTGGCATCAGTGCCATCATCCAATTTGACGGTAGGAACAGCCATCTGCAGCAGGTGATATTGGGAAACACACTGGAGGCTTTGGTTGGCGCGGTGTATCTCGACAAAGGGTATATGCGCACCAAAAAATTTGTGATCGACAAACTCATTCAACCCTATTTCGATTTAGAGGTAGTGGTCAACTCAAATTCAAACCACAAAAGCAGGGTGATAGAATGGGCGCAGCGGGAGGGAAAGGAAATCCGGTTTGAAATAAGCGAAGAGAAAAAAGGAAAAATGGGCAAAGAATTTTGTGCCACAGTGCTCATTGCCGATCAACCCTATGCCACCGGTTTTGGTTACACAAAAAAGAAAGCAGAACAAGATGCCTCGGAGAAAACTATTGTGTTGTTGAAATTATGAGCCACACGTTGCGACTTGGCGGGGCCACGGTAAACCAAACTCCCATCGATTGGGCCAACAATGTTTCAAACATTGTTACTGCTATCGCGGAAGCGAAAAAAATTGGAGTCCACATTTTGAGTTTCCCCGAACTGTGCCTTACGGGATATGGCTGCGAAGATATGTTTCTCAGCGACTGGCTAAATGAGAAAGCATGGCACCATTTGCTCACCATTGTGCCGTATTGCAGTTCAATAACCGTTTGCATCGGGTTGCCCATCCGCATCAATGGCATCACCTACAATGGTGTGTGCGTAATCCATGATCAAAAAATACTTGGCATCACATTGAAACAAAACCTTGCAAGGGATGGCGTGCATTACGAGCCACGCTGGTTTGATGCCTGGCCTGCCGACACGGTGCAACAAATTGAAAGGCTGGGACAAACTATTCCCGTTGGCGATCTTACCTACGATATCCACGGGATCAAATTCGGTTTTGAAATCTGTGAGGACGCCTGGAGAAAAAGCAAACGCCCCGGCTATCGGTTTTTAAAACGTGAAGTTAATCTGATCATCAATCCAAGCGCGAGCCATTTTGCATTGGGAAAAAGTGAACTGCGCGAGCAAGAAGTGGTGATGGATGGATCGCGGATTTTTAACTGCGTCTATTTGTTTGTGAACCTGCTTGGCAACGAAGCCGGAAGGATGATTTATGATGGTGACATA